>CALXQV010000023.1 GCA_944390535.1 uncultured Clostridia bacterium
CAAAAATATTACAATTACTATTGACATTTTTTTTAAAATGTAATATATATACACTTAGAAAAAATATACTAATAAATGGAGGAATTAACTTGGCAATCGGTGATATCATAGTAGGTATTGACATAGGTACAAGTAAGGTTTGCACCGTTGTAGGGGAAGTCAACAATTTTGGTCAAATTGAGATTATTAGCAATACCTCATATAAATGTAGCGGACTAAAAAAATGTAAAATTATAAATGAAGACGAAATAAGTTTAAGTATAGCCAAAACCATAAAAGATGCTGAAGAGGAAACAAACTTGAAAATTAATTCAGCATATATAACTATTCCAGGGAAATATGTAACAATTGTCCAAAATTCGATAACCAAAGAAGTGAAAGACAAATATTCTGGAATATCTGTTAGAGATGTACAAAATGCCATTATGCAAGTAAAAGATATAGAAATACCAGATGGGAAAACATTAATTGACATTGTTCCAGATAAAATCACATTAGACAATGGAACAGTTGTAACAGACCCAGTAGGAAACTTAAGTTCTAGTTTTACAATTAGTGCACAAATTATACTAGCAGATAAAGAGTATGTAAGGCAATTGCATAATATATTTAAAAAAGCAAATTTAGAAATTGACGGAATTGTACCAATTACATTGGCAGAAAGAAATTTAATATTAGATAGTAATGAATTACATGATAATATTATGCTCTTAGATATTGGTGCGGGAAATATTGATATAGGCGTTTTTGAAGGAAATAGTTTTATCTATACAAACTCTATTCCTTTAGGAGGAGATAATATCACAAATGATATTGCACTAGTATTAAATATCTCAGAAGAAGAGGCAGACAAATTAAAGAGACAATATGGATTAGCACTAAAATCTTTTATTGATAATGATAATGATATTATATTAAATACATCAAAAGATGAGAACAAAAATAGGATCATAAAAAGTTCTGAATTAATAGAAATTATTGAAGCAAGAATAGAAGAAATGTTTTCAATTATTAATAAAGACATAACCAATAATGGAATAAAACAAAAAATTAATAATGTGGTTTTAACAGGACAAGGAATTGTCAATATCAATAAAAGTGATGTAGCAGGAAAAATTAATTTAAATATTCCAGTAAAAATTTCAACAGGAAGAGCAATTAGTACTGTAAAACCAACATATAGGACAAGTTATGCATTGGTTCGATATATTGCAGCAAGACCATTTGCAAAAACTGTTTCAAGCAGTATAGATACACAGAATAATGAAAATATATTGAAAACAATATTAGAAAAAATAAAAGAATTTTTCTATACATAAGATATTAATTTTAAAATAAATAAAGATAAGGGAGGAAAAACTAAATGATGGATTACAATGAGGATAATAATATTACAATGATGGATGGAACAGCCACAATAAAAGTTATAGGTGTTGGAGGAGCAGGAAATAATGCGGTTAATAGAATGATTGATGCAGGAATTAAAGGAGTAGATTTTATAGCTGTTAATACAGATAGACAAGCTCTTCAAACTTCAAAAGCAAATACAAAAATTCAAATAGGAGAAAAAATTACAAGAGGATTAGGAGCAGGAGCAAACCCTGATATTGGAGCACAATCAGCAGAAGAAAGTAAAGGGGAATTGTTAGAAGTTCTAAGAGGGGCAGATATGGTATTTGTTACAGCTGGAATGGGCGGAGGAACAGGTACAGGAGCTGCACCAATCGTTGCACAAGCAGCAAAAGAAATGGGAATTTTAACAATCGGTGTTGTTACAAAACCATTTACATTTGAAGGAAAGAAAAGACTTTCACAAGCAGAAAGAGGAATTGAAAGTTTAAAAGGAAAAGTAGACACATTAGTGGTTATACCAAATGATAAATTATTACAGATTATTGATAGAAAAACATCAATCATAGAAGCTTTTAAAATGGCTGATGATGTATTAAGACAAGGTGTACAAGGTATATCAGACTTAATTGCAATCCCAGGACTTGTTAACCTAGACTTTGCTGATGTAAAAACAATTATGTTAAACCAAGGTATGGCACATATGGGTGTTGGTAGAGCTGGTGGAGAAAACAGAGCAGAAGATGCAGCAAAAGAAGCCATTCAAAGTCCATTACTAGAAACATCAATTGAAGGAGCAAAAGGCGTTATTATCAATATTACTGGTGGAGAAGACTTAGGATTACACGAAGTAAATACAGCAGCAGAATTAGTTCAACGCAGTGTTGATCCAGAAGCCAATATCATCTTTGGTACAGTAACAGACCCTACAATGGAAGATGAAATTCAAATCACAGTTATTGCAACAGGGTTTGAAAAAAATGAACCAATATCAAGTATAGGGGTAGACAATATTGTATCAAAAACATGGGAAAAGAAAATTAATTCTATCCCAGCAAGTTCAGAAGTGAATAATTCACAAAATGATTTAGATATTCCATCTTTCTTAAGAAAGAACAAAAATAAAAATATGTAAAGAAACATCAAACAAAATAGAAATATTCTATAAACAAAGAGAAATAATCGAATTTTATCGATTATTTCTTTTTTTTTACAATAAGAAAGGACAGTTTTTTTAATATATAAAGAGTAAAATAGATAAGCAGGTGATTAGCAGATGACAATATACCTTGATGTTGTATTAATAGAAAATTTGTTAATGAATTATATTATTTTATTTGCCACAGGCATTATTCTAAAAGTAAGAATCAAACATATGCGATTAATTTTAGCAAGTTTAGTAGGAGCACTATATACCATTATTGCTTATATTTCAACCTTAAAAATATATTCTAATATATTTTTAAAATTTGTACTTTCTCTAGTTATTATGTATATAGCCTTTAATCCAAAAAACGTAAAAAAGTTGTTTAAATTTACATTAATATTTTATTTGACTTCTTTTGTGTTTGGTGGAGCTGCTTTTGCATTAATCTATATAGTAAAACCGCAAGAAATATTAAGAAATAACGGATTAGTATTGAATTCCAATTCTTTAAAAGTTATCTTTTTATCCGCTATTGCAGCATTTGTGATTATAACAATAGGGTTTAAAGTGGTAAAAAACAAAATAACGGCAAAAGACATGTATTGTGATATCAAGATAACAATAAATCATAAAGAGATAGAAACAAAAGCAATGATTGACACAGGAAATTTTTTAAAAGAACCAATCACCAATACACCTGTGATTGTTGTAGAACACACCTTATTATATGATTGTATACCAAAAGAAATATTAAATCATCTAGAAAATATTTTAGGAGGTGATTTTAGTGAAATATCTGAAAATATTAAAGAGGAATATATGCCCAAACTAAAAGTGATTCCATTTTCTTCATTAGGAAAACAAAATGGCATGTTGTTAGGAATAAAGGCAGAAAAAGTTATTATAAAAAATGAAGAAGAAAATTGCACAAAAGAAAATGTCATTATTGGAATCTATAATAAGTCATTAACAAAAAGGGGAGAGTATAGAGCTTTATTGGGAATAGAGTTGATTTAAGAGGAGTTGATAAAAATGAAAATTATTGATTTTGTAAAAAATAGTATTCATACCATATGTGCAAAATATTTGAATGATGATGATGAAATAGAATATTTACCGATATTTTACATAGCAGGAAGTCAAACACTCCCACCACCATTACCACCAGAAGAGGAAGAAATGTATATAAGAAAATTATCAGAAGAGAATAATTTAGAGGCAAGACAAATATTGGTAGAAAGAAATTTAAGACTAGTAGTATATATTGCTAAAAAATTTGAAAACACAGGAATTGGTATTGAAGATTTAATATCCATAGGAACCATTGGGCTTATGAAAGGGGTAAATACATTTAATAATGAAAAGAAAATAAAATTAGCGACATATGCTTCTAGATGTATAGAAAATGAAATTTTAATGCATTTAAGAAAAAGTAATAAAATAAAAGGAGAAATTTCTATTGATGAGCCATTAAATAAAGATGGAGATGGAAATGAACTATTACTTTCAGATATTTTAGGAACAGAGCCAGATATTACTTCTAGAAATTTAGAAGATGAAGTAGATAAAACCTTACTTCGTGCAGCAATTTTAAAATTAAATGATAGAGAGAAGGATATTATGGAAATGCGATTTGGTTTTAAAACGGGAAAAGAAAAAACACAAAAAGAAGTGGCAGATGAATTACGGAATTTCTCAAAGTTACATATCAAGATTAGAAAAGAAAATTATTAATAAAATGAAAAAAGATATTGTAAGTAAAATTGGATAAACGAATAGAAATCTCTTTTTAGGAAATACTGATAATAAGTATTTCTTAAAAGGAGGTTTTCTTTTTGCTAAACAAAGTTGAAATCTGTGGAGTGAATACATCAAATTTACCATTACTAAGTAAAGAAGAAAAGGAAGCACTTTTTGTAAAAATAAAAGCAGGAGATGAAGAAGCAAGAAATACATTTATCAATGGGAATTTAAGATTAGTATTAAGTGTTATACAAAGATTTTACGGAAGAGGAGAAAATGCAGATGATTTATTTCAGGTGGGATGT
The DNA here is from genome assembly GCA_944390535.1 of uncultured Clostridia bacterium. Lineage (GTDB taxonomy): Bacteria > Bacillota > Clostridia > TANB77 > CAG-508 > CAG-269. Next base: position 4,546 of record CALXQV010000023.1, read on the forward strand.
GTAGGATTAATTAAAGCAATTGATAATTTTGATTTAACTCAAAATGTTCAATTTAGTACGTATGCAGTACCAATGATTATTGGGGAAGTGAAACGATATTTACGAGATAATAATAGTATCAGAGTTAGTAGGTCAGTAAGAGATTTAGCCTATAAAGTGATACAGTTTAAAGAGAGATATACAAAAGAACATGGAAAAGAACCAAATATAGAGGAAATCGCAAAAGAATTGGAAGTAACAAAAGAAGAAATTGCATTTAGTCTAGATGCAATACAAGACCCAGTTTCTTTACAAGAGCCTGTATATAATGATGGTTCAGAAAGTATATATATTATGGACCAAGTAAAAGATAGTAAAAATACAGATGAACTATGGGCAGAAAAAATTACCATAAAAGGTGCTATGGAAAAATTAAATGAAAAAGAAAGAATGATTATTAATAAACGATTTTTTGATGGTAGAACACAAATGGAAGTAGCAGAAGAAATTGGTATATCACAGGCACAAGTATCAAGATTAGAAAAAACAGCGATACAGCATATAAAAAGATTATATAAATAAATGATAAGGAAATGTCAAAAAGATATTTTTTTCAAAAAGGAACAGACTATTAAAGAAAAAATGGTTTGCTCTCTTTTTTATTGTCAATTTTTATAAACTTATGAATATAGTATAAATAATGAGATTTTGACTAATAAGAGGAGGAGAATACCATGCAAGGAAAAGGATTAGATTTTAAACATAAAGAAGTGATTAATATTAATGATGGAAAAAGATTAGGATATGTGCAAGATGTGTGTGCTGATTTAGAAACAGGAAATATAACACATATTATTGTGCCAGGCTCAGGAAATAAATTGATGAATATTTTTAAAACGAACAATGAAATATCCATTCCATGGAAAAATGTAAAATGTATTGGAGAAGATTTGATTTTAGTAGAATTGTGAACGTTGGGAGGTGCCAAATTAATCTTCCAATAGCCAAAAAGAAGAGACTTCCAGGGAAATTAGATTATATAATATAAAGTCATTCACGATTTTGTATAAGCCAAATTTTCGTAGAACTTGCACAAAAAAATATGAGTTTCTTTCATTAAAAATGAACATTCCTCATATTTTTTTGACAATTTCTAACTTCAAATTTAGATACGCAAAATCGATTCATTTTTTATATTATATAATCTAATGTCCCTGGAAGGTCTGTCCCTTTTGGACAAAAAATGTTCATTTTGACATGTCCCCATTGATTTTTTTCAATATTTACAGTATAATGCTAATATCGCATATATGAAAAAGAAGGGAAGAATTTTAAATGAAAGCAATTGAGATTAGAAATAAATATTTAGAATTTTTTAAAAAGCATGGACATGCTGTTATACCATCAGCTTCATTAATACCAGAAAATGATCCATCTGTATTATTTACAACGGCTGGTATGCAACCATTAGTACCATATTTGTTAGGAGAAAAACATCCAGAAGGAACAAGATTAACAGATTATCAAAAATGTGTGAGAACCAATGATATTGATGAGGTGGGAGATAATCGACATTTAACATATTTTGAAATGCTTGGAAACTGGTCTTTAGGAGACTATTTCAAAGAAGAATCCATTAAAATGAGTTTTGAATTTTTAACAAAAGAATTACAAATACCAGTAGAAAAATTATCAGTAACTTGTTTTGCAGGAGATGAAGACTGTCCAAAAGATGAAGTTTCAGCAAAGGTATGGAAAGATGCAGGAATATTAGATGGTCATATTTATTTCTATGGAAAAGAGGATAACTGGTGGATAGCAGGAGAAGAAGGTCCATGTGGACCAGATACAGAAATGTTCTATGATACAGGAAAACCTGCATGTGGACCAGACTGTCAACCTAGTTGTGATTGTGGTAAATATGTAGAAATTTGGAATAATGTATTTATGGAATATTACAAAGATAAAAATGGTTACACAAAATTAAAACAACAAAATGTAGATACAGGATTAGGATTAGAAAGAATGACGATGCTATTCCAAGGAAAAGAAACACCATTTGACACAGAATTATTCTTACCAATTATGGAAAAAATACAACAACTTCAAAAAGTAAATAATATAGAAAGTAGAAGAATTATCGCAGAACATTTACGTTCAAGTATGATGATTATTGCAGATGGGGGAAGACCAAGTAATATTGATAGAGGATATGTGCTAAGAAGATTAATTCGTAGAATGATTAGACATATGAATAAATTACAAATTGATTTATCAGAACTATCTAATTTAATTGATATAAATGTAGATAATCTAAAAGAAATGTATCCAGAACTAGAACAAAATAGGGAAAGCATTAAAAATGTGATAAATGAAGAAAAGGATAAATTTGTAAAAACATTAACACATGGAGAAAGAGAATTCCAAAAAGAAATGCAAAAAGCAAAAGAAAATGGAAAAAATGAAATAGATGCGAATATTGTATTTAGATTATATGATACGTATGGATTCCCACCAGAAGTAACAAAAGAACTAGCAGAAGAAAATGATATGACAGTAGATTTAAAAGGATTTGAAGAATTATTTAAAGCACATCAAGAAAAATCAAGACAAGGAAGCACACAAAAATTCAAAGGTGGATTAGCTGACCAAAATGAAAAAACAATTTGCTATCATACAGCAACACATTTATTACATCAAGCATTAAGAACCGTGTTAGGAGACCATGTAAAACAAAGTGGTTCTAATATTACAGAAGAGAGACTACGTTTTGACTTTACACATCCACAAAAGATGACAAAAGAAGAAATTCAAAAAGTAGAAGAGTTAGTAAATGAACAAATCCAAAGAGATTTACCAGTTACTTGTGAAGAAATGAGCTATGAAGAAGCAAAACAATCAGGAGCGATTGGACTATTTACAGATAAGTATGGAGATAAAGTCAAAGTATATACAATTGGAGATTTTAGTAAAGAAATTTGTGGAGGACCTCATGTGACGCATACAGGAGATATGGGAAAATTCAAAATCAAAAAAGAAGAATCAAGTTCTTCAGGAATTAGAAGAATTAAAGCTGTTTTGATAAAGGAATAATGTAAAAAAATAGAGAGAAATCATAAATTAACATAAAAACCTTGCCTAACAAGGTTTTTTATGTTATAATATTAAGTGTAAAGTTATTTTTAATAAAAGAGGTGAAAAGCTTAGAAAAGGATTCTAAGTTAAAATATGGGAAGTAATTTAGGAACACAGCCAGTAAATAATGGTGAAAGAATTAGAATGGAAAAGGTAATAGGAATGATAATAGCCACCTTAGGGAGTATGATAGGTGGTTCTTCAAATAATGTTGAAAATGATAAAATACATAAAGCAATAGAAGAAATTAGAAAAAATGAAACTAAAGGAAACATTAGTAATTTAGAGAAAAAGGTTTTACAATCATATAAACAAGGAAAAGTGAAAGCACAAAAAGGACCTAGAGGAAAAAAAGCGGAAATGAAAGTGCAAGACATCAGTAAAATAAAACCACGAACTAAAACACAACCTCAAAGAGCAGAAAAAGAAAGAGAAGAAAGATAAGAAATTATCTAAAAAATACAAGAATTTCAAAATTCTTGTATTTTTTGCTTGACAAAAGGAGAAACTACCAGTATAATAATATTTGTTTATAAATATGGCGAAGTAGCTCAGTTGGCTAGAGCATTCGGTTCATACCCGAAGGGTCATGTGTTCGAATCACATCTTCGCTACCAACATAAAATAAATAGCTTATATCAATAGATATAGGCTATTTATTTTTAATAAAAAATTTTAAGATATATATAAGAGCATTTCATTATAATGTGATCGTTTTTTTATAAATAGGCCTTCTATTTTTTGAGTAAGGTGCTCTTTCATTAGTTCTATATAAGAGATAGTCAACACTAGTATTATAAAAATCTGCTAATTTACACAATAACTCTAAAGGAATATTTCTCCTGTTAAGTTCATAGTAAGAATATGCAACTTGGGAGATATTCAAAAATTTACTTAATTGTTTCTGAGTAAGGTCATTATCTTCTCTAAGATTTTTTATTCGAGTTTCCATATTTTTTAGTTCCTTTCGTATAAAAATATTAAAAGATGTATAAGATATAAAAAACTAAAAAAATTATAAGATAAAACAAAATGTTATATTGCGTTTTAAAACATATTGTTATATAATGCCTTTAAAACAAGAGAAAAAAGGAGAAAATAGAGATGGGAAGATGGAAATTAAAAAACAATAAGAAAGGTATTACATTGATTGCATTAGTTATAACGATTATTGTCTTATTAATTTTAGCTGGAATAACAATTGCAACATTAACAGGAGAAAATGGAATATTGACAAAAGCAATGGAAGCAGGAACAAAACAAGAATATGCTCAACTAAAAGAAGAATTAGAATTAGAAATACTAAATATACAAACCAATAAGATATCAAATGGAGAAGATTTTACAAGAGAAGACCTACAAGACCTATCAAACATAGGTGCAGAAATGGAAAACTATGGAATACCAGCAGAAGGAGAATATAAAGATCATTATTTTGAAATAGATGAAAACTATAGAGTAACAATTATAGGAAAACTACAAGGAGAAAAACCAAAAATAACAGGAGAAGTAATGACCACGGGAATAGTAGACATAGGAGGAACAGTAGAGATAAAAGTAACAGCGACTATTGGGCAAGGAAGTATAAGTTCAATAGAAGCAACAAATGGAGCAGTATTAAAACAAGATATAAGTGTAACTGAAAAAGTATATGAAGTAAATGCAAATGGGACATATTACTTTAAAGCAAGAGCGGATAATGGAAGAAGTGCAACAGTGGCAGTAGAAATAAACAATATAATAGAGACACCAAAAATAGAAGTAAAAGATATCACGCCAAGTAGATTGACAATACAAGTAACAAATGATTATGCAGAAGGAATGGTAACAGAATATAGATATTATTTAAATGGGACAGTAAGAAATACGGGAACAACGAATAAAGAATATAGAGTAACAGGACTAGCAGAAGAAAGAGAATATACAGACATATATGTAGAAGCAATTATGGATGATGTTACATTAAAAAGTAATGTTGTTACAGCAACAACAAAAGAAGAAGTTATGGAAATAGTGTGGACAAATGATACAAATGCAAATAGAACAATAGATGGAGCAGAAGCAACATACCAAAATCCAATAATACCAGTAGGATTTAGTGCAGTAAATACAGAAGATGCAATATGGAATAAAGAAAAAGGAACATTAAGTCAATGGAATAATGGATTGGTAATAAAAGATATAGCAAATGGAAATGAATTTGTATGGGTACCAGTAGATGGAACAAATGTAACATATGAAAGATGGTGTACAGTTGGCTATTCATATACAGCATGTAAAGAAGTAGCATCAACAAGTGGATTAGATTTAGCTAATAATGTAACAACTTATGGTGGATTTTGGATTGCAAGATATGAAGCAGGACTTCCAATGACAGTAGATCAAACAACAGCCAGTGCTACGATAAGAGATGTATTAGAAAAACCATTATCAATAGCAGGAGCAGTGCCATGGAATTTTATAAGTTATAATAACTCAAAAGTAAATGCAGAAAATATGTATGTAAATGAATATGTACAAAGTGGATTAATCAATGGAACACAGTGGGATACGATAATGAAATGGATACAGAGTGGAGGACAAAATCTAAAAAGTGAACAATGGGGAAATCATAATAATTCATCAGTTATATTAAGGGGAGGAAACTGTGCTTATGTGTCAACAAATAATGGAGCTAATTGGATAAATGCAACAGAGACGACAAAAGGAATTACCCAAATGATAAAAACAGGGGCATCAAATGGAACAAGAGAAAAAAATATATATGATATAGCAGGAAACGTTTGGGAATATACATGTGAGATGTATTCTAATTATCCTATTATTCGTGGTAGTGGTTTCAATGATAATAATACAACTTATCCAGTAGAGTATCGTAATTATACTGGTCCTACAACGCCTGCCTTCAACATTGGTTTTCGTGCTAACCTTTATATAAAATAGAAGGAGAAATATTAAGAAATAAGAAGAACGAATATAAAAGAAATAAATCATAACCATATGTTTTGCATGTGGTTATGATTTTTTTTCTTCAAACAAAGTATTTAAAATATTAGGATATATCGTATTGGCATGATTTTTCCAATTTTCTACAATCTTTTTAGCTCGTTCTCTAGAGCCAGCATAGGTTTTAACTTCAAAAATAGTTTCATTATTTTCTACAATTTTTAAAGTCACAGTATAATTGTTTTCATCCTTTGGGGTAAATTCTGCAATAACAGAAGAAGCTTCCTCGATATTCGAAAACTCTTTTTTGAAAACACTATCTGCTTTTAATTTTAATATTCCAGGCATGACATCTTTTGTTAAAATGTATGCATTTTTTCCTTCACTAGTAATTCTTAATACTGGTTCATCTTCTTTTGTGTATACACCTACTAGCTTTGAATCCATTAAATCTGTCAAAATTTGTTTAAAATAAAAGTAATTTAAATTATTAATAGAAGAAATAATTTTAAACAATCCATCTTGTACAATATCGCCATCAATTAGATTTAAAATATATAGGATTAATACCTTATTTTCAGCCAAAGTAGTAGTATTATTTGAATTTGAACTCATAAATAGCACTCCTTACTTTGATTATTTGTTAGATTATATCATATTCATGAAAAAAAGTAAAATAAATTATGTAAAAAAACTTTAAATTTCAAGAAAAAAGTAGTATACTATTGTAGGAAAATGAATAAAGAGAAAGGGTGGAAGAACATGAAAAAAGGAAAAGTTGTTTTAGTAGGAACAGGATTTGTCGGAATGAGTATGGCATATTCTATGTTAAACAGAGGAGGAATTCAAGAACTTGTCTTAATAGATATTGATAAAAATAAAACGGTGGGAGAAGAAATGGATTTATCTCATGGATTACCATATGCACCACAAAAAATGATTATCAAAGCAGGAGATTACGAAGAATGTAAAGATGCACAAGTAGTTGTCATTACAGCAGGAATTGCACAAAAACCAGGACAAACTAGATTAGAATTAGCAGAAGTAAATGCAAAAATCATGAAAGATATTACCAAAAGCATTATGGCAAGTGGGTTTAATGGAATTATTGTGGTAGCAAGTAACCCAGTAGACTTAATGACCTATGTCGTGGCAAAAGTATCAGGATTACCAAAAAATCAAGTCATTGGTTCAGGAACTGTTTTAGACACAGCAAGATTAAGATACATTGTAGGGCAATACTTAAAAATTTCTAGTAAAAATATACATGCATATATCATGGGAGAACACGGAGACTCTTCATTTGTACCATGGGAGCACTGTTATGTTGGGTGTAAAAAAATTATAGATGTTATGAAAGACAACCATCATCCAATGGATAAGTTAAATAAAATGCATGAAGAAGTTGTCAATGCAGCTTATGAAATTATTGAAAAGAAAAGAGCAACGTATTATGGAATTGGTATGGCACTAAATAGATTAGTTAGAGCAATTTTAGATGATGAAAACTCTATTTTAACAGTTTCTACATATCTAGATAATGCATATGGACAAAAAGATATCTATATTGGAACACCAGCAATTATCAATAAAACAGGTGTAAGAGAATTGGTAAATCTAGAATTAAATGAAAAAGACCAAGAAAAATTAAATCATAGTTGTCAAGTAATAAAAGAAATGAGAGAACAATCTATTGATAGAATTATAAATGAAAAATAATTTATATGAAAAATATTTGCAATTTAGAAAAATATATGTTAAAATAGCAACATATAATTCGAGAGTAAGAAATCGCTAGAAGAATTGGAAAATAGCTAAAAGAAAAATTTTCAATTTAACCTAGAGAAAGGAATGATATAAAATATGGAAATCGCAAAATGGATATTGGTTGTTATATATTTTATAATAGCATTAGTACTAATTATATTAGCTTTAATACAATCAAAAGAAGATTCAGGATTATCTTCAACCATTACAGGTTCATCAACCAATAACTTCTTTGAAAAAAATAAAAGTAGAACAAAAGAAGGAAAGCAAAAAAGATGGACAATTATCTTATCAATCATATTTGCAATATTAACGATTGTATTAGGAATTGTATATATGGCATAAGCACAAAAAAGGGATTTTGGGGACAGACTCATTTTTCCCTTTTTTTGAACTTAAAAAAACTTTTGACCATTTAGGAAAATGAGTTAGGTAAATGGCAAAAAGGAAGGAATTTGAATGGAAGAACAAGAACAGAAAGTGTTAAACTTTATAAAAGATAAAGATTATGCACTTATGAAAGCAAAAGAAATTGCTATGGTGATGCATGTACCCAAAAATGAATATAATGAACTTTTAAGAATATTAGGAAAACTAGAATTAGAATTAAAAATTCAAAAGAACAGAAAAAATCAGTATAGACCAATAGATAAGGTATATTATGATGGGATTTATAGAAAAAATCAAAAAGGCTTTGGATTTGTAAAAATTGAAGACCAGGAAGATGAAATCTATATCGCAAAAGAGAATTCAAAAAATGCGTTAAATGGTGACAGGGTATTAATAGAAATTGTGGAAGAAAAAAATAAAGTGAAAAAAGCAGAAGGAAAAGTTGTAAAAATACTAAAACATGAAAAAGATACCATTGTAGGAAGATTTGAAAATAATAAAAATTTTGGATTTGTTGTACCAGATGATAAGAACTTTGGAACAGATATCTTTATTTCTAAAAAGAATTTTGGGAAAGCAAGAAATAATCATAAAGTATTAGTAAAAATCATAAAATATCCTGAAAAAGGAAAAAAAGCAGAAGGAAAAGTAATAGAGGTATTAGGAAATGTCAATGAAGCAGGTGTAGATATGCTATCTTTAATAAAAGAGCATCATTTACCATCAACATTTCCAGAACCAGTTGTAGAAGAAGCTAAAAAATGTGGAAATCAAACAGATGAAAGAGATATTGTAAATAGAAGAGATTTAAGAAAAGATATTATTTTTACCATTGATGGAGAAGATGCAAAAGATTTAGATGATGCAGTAAAGGTAACAAAATTAGCAAATGGAAACTATCGATTAGATGTCCATATTGCAGATGTTAGTCACTATGTAAAACCAAATAGTTTATTAGACCAAGAAGCTCTACTAAGAGGGACAAGTATTTATATGCTAGGCAGAGTGATTCCAATGTTACCAAGAGAATTATCTAATGGGATTTGTAGTTTAAATGCTGGAGAAGATAGGTTTACATTATCGTGTAGTATGGAAATTAATCCTAAAGGAGACGTCATCTCTTCAGATGTATATAAAGCAGTGATTAATGTGACAGAAAGAATGACTTATGCAAATGTGCAGAAAATATTAGACTATATAAATGGACAAGAAATATCCAATAGTGCAGATTTAAAGAAAGCAAAAACAATGGATAATATAGATGAAGAAATCATTAATCAATATAAACCATATATTGCTGAATTTAGATTAATGGAAGAATTAGCACATATTTTAAAGCAGAAACGCTTAGAGCAAGGATATTTGAATTTAGATATTCCAGAAAGTAAAATTGAATTAGATATTGATGGAAGAGTTACCAATATAAAAAAATATGAAACGACTTTTGCAAATGAGATTATAGAACAATTTATGCTAACCGCTAATGAAACAATTGCAGAAAAATTCTTTTGGTTAGATGCACCATTTATATACCGAGTACACGAAAAACCAGATTATGAAAAAGTTCAAGAATTAAATAAATTTTTATTTAATTTTGGTTTAAGAATCAAAGCAAACAAAGATAATATATATCCAAAAGAATTTGCAAAAATATTAGAAGAAGTACAAGGAAAAGAAGAAGAAAAAGTTGTTTCAAATCTAGTTTTAAGAACATTAAAAGTAGCAAGATATGAAGCAGAAAACCAAGGGCATTTTGGAATTGCAAGTAAATATTATTGTCACTTTACATCACCAATTAGAAGATATCCAGATTTATTTATCCATAGAATCATTTCAAAATATTTAGAAGATAATTATGATGTAGAAGAAAATTTTGTAGAGGAATATAAAAAACAAGCAGAAGAACGAGCAAAACAATCTTCTGAAAGAGAAAATATTGCTACAAAAGTAGAAAGAGAAAGTGAAGATATCAAAAAAGCAGAATATATGGAAAGTAGGATTGGAGAAGAATATGAAGGTATTATTTCTTCTGTAACCTCTTTTGGTATTTTTGTAGAATTAGAAAATACAGTAGAAGGATTAATTCGATTTGATGACTTAGGAGATGAATATTTCATTTATGATGAAGAAAGAAAAATATTAATTGGTGAACATACAAGAATAACTTATAAAATAGGAGATAAAATTAATATCAGGGTAAAAGATGCTAGTAAACTATTAAGAACAGTTGATTTTGAAAAAATATAATCAGGTGAGCAACATTCACCTGATTTTTTCCTATTCAAGAATATCGATTCACTATAACGATTGCACACAATTTTACTTACGTAAAATTGGCACACGAACAATTACGAGGGCTTTAAAATGTTATACAGAGAAAATGTTTAAGAAAGCCCGCTATTGTTCTATAAATAAAATTAAATTTTTTATGTGATACATAAAGAAACAATACTTAGAACAATAGTAAAAATAGAAAAGATAATAACACAAGTACCACCAAATTTATTTTCATTTTTATATTCATATATTCCATAGCTAACAGCTTCTTTTAAAACATATAGACAAAATAAGAGAAACAAAATAAATTCTAAATAATTAATCATAAATACCTCCCATAATATCAGCTTTCTGTTAATAATGAAGAAGAACGAATAGAAGAATCGATATTTACATTAAAGAAACTATCTTTATATTTTTCTTTCCAATTATAATGATAAAAATCATCAAGTGTTAAAAAATTTTTTCTAGCAGTTTTACCAAATCCATTGATATCGGATTTTAAATTTTTAGATGTTTTATATAAATAGTCCATAATTGTGGATTTTAAATAACTACTACAAGAATCAGAAATTTCATTTAGCATGCTAGCATCTAAATAATCAGAACCTTCTTCCATAGAATAAATTCTTCCAGTAAAGCGACAATCTATATTAATATAAGGAGTTCCATTTAAAATTTTGACGTCTATTTTTGGGGAACTCAAAGGTGTTATATATAAATCCATATAAGAATTAGCTTTATTTGGATTAGGAACAGAAATTAAGAACCCATTTACTTGATTTCGAATAATAGAAAAGCAAAGTGTTTCTATAGAATTCAATTCTCCTACTAGAACATCGTCTTTAAAAACAGCAAGACCAGTGTTTTCTGCAGTTGATTGGCCTGTTAAAGAAGAGGAATTGGATTTTGTACTAGAATCATTTTCTGAATTTGTTGTTCCAGTATATTCTGTAGATTTATTTGTTACGCCTCCTAAGATGGCATAAGGCTGACAAGATTGACAAATTAAACTATCAAAAAAATCACCAATTGTTGCATTAGAAGTAAAACCAGTGTAAGAACTAGAGCCAGAAAAAACTTCATAATATTTTGTAATTAAATTTTCAAATAAAGGCTTTGAATGTTCTAAATAATATCTAGCAGAAGTTTTAGAAATTACAATATTGGTAGAAGGTCGGATTTGTGTATCATTTATTAAAGTGTAAATTTCTTCGGAAATACCTTTGCTTGCTATTTCTTCTGAAAATGTGATGACTTTACAATGTGATAAATTTACTTCTTTTCCTATATACGTATTGATTAAATTAATACCAGAGCTAATAGAAGAAGCATCTACTGTATAAATGATGGAAGGTGATTGCTCAGAAGAACCAGATTCTGAAACAGAAGAAGCATTGGTAAATTGAAAACTAATTTGCATACGATTCTTATCAGAAGTATCAATTCCCATAGCAACAACAACACTTAAATTATCAACATTCAAAGTAGAATAAGATTTAGAAAAAGCGAGAAGAAGCATGAGAATTAAAAGAATGATAAAAATTTTTTTAAAGATTTTTTTCATGATTTGCATTCAACTCCTTTTTCTTTCTTTTTTTAAAATAAGCTAAAATTAGGATAGACAAGCCTAAAATGATAGAAATGCCAATAACCATATAATTATAAATATAATTTTCTATAAACTTAGAAATAGCATAATTTTTAGGAAATAAGCTAATAGCAAAGATTAATAAACCAAAAACAAGAATGAGTGGTTTTTCATCTGTAATATTTGTAATTTTTTTAAATATAGAAATAGATAATTTAGAAACAATACTTAAATAACAGACCATCTGTAATATCCATATAAGAAGAAATATAGATTCTAGTCTTTGAAAAAAGTTTCCAAATTCGATATATCTAGCAGCTGAATATAGAGGCATTATTTGATTAGTATACATCAAAGAGATGAACATAAATAAGATAATGGAAATACACAGTAAAAAATAGACAGTACCTAAAATGATGGAGCTTAGATATACTTTTTTCATTTTTTGAGGTTCTTTTAAAAGTGGTGGAATAAAATACAATAATGTAATTCCACCAAAAGCTCCTAGATTTCCTAGTCCGGTTACAAATGTATTGAATAAACCATCTCCAAATATTGGAAATATATTATCAAAAGAAAAGTTTTTTATATTTGCTGCAAATAGAAAAATAATACTAATAATTACAAAAGGAATAATTAATAAATTTACTTTAGCTATAGAAGAAAAGCGATGATGTAAAGCAATACAGATAACAGCAATAAAAGTAATAATAATGAAAATTAAACTTGTCATAGGATAATATACAATTTTCAAACATTCACAAAAGTTTCTGAGAAGAATACTACTACTAAACATGAAGTAGAAAATAAAAATAATTCCGATGAATGTTTTTAAAGTTTTTCCACCTAAATATTCAGCGATATCTACAATATCATTCCCGAGGAAATTTAATAATCAACTTATATATTAAAAAAGTCAAAAATAAAGCAATAATTCCAACGTATATAATATTAATTAATGTAGCAGTTTTAGTAGATTCTAACATGCTTCTTGGAAGAGCAACAAGTGTGTAGGCAACAAATATACCTAATATGATGCTAATTGCTTCTGAAGCTGTTATTTTAGAATTTTCCATATAAACTCCTTTCAAAAAAATAGTAAATATAATTTTAATGGGTGGTCATTTTATATATTAATTATTTTTCCATTTCATAGATATATGCCCCTGTTTTGCTTCTTTTTTAGAATTTAGAAAACCAGAACGAAATTCTCTTTTCCAAACAGGTGGTAAGAAATAAGAAGAACCTTTTACATGTTCAAGAAGAGAAATTCCAATGGTGTAAGGGACTCCAAAAGATTTTGAATCACACATCATTACCATATAAGCAAAAAGTCCAAGTGCAATTCCTAAAAATCCACATAGATAGCCAAGAAATATAAACAAAAATCGAAATACTCTCAGATGAAACCCAAAGGAATAATCAGGAATGGCAAAAGATGCGGTACCTGTAATAGCAACAACAATAATTAAGATAGGACTAACAATACCGGGCACTAACAGCCGCTTGTCCCATAACTAAAGCACCAACAATACCTATTGTAGGACCGATAGGAGAAGGAACTCTTAATCCAGCTTCACGAATAAGTTCAAAAGAAATCTCTAAAACCAGTAATTCAAAAATAATTGGAAAAGGAACATTAGCACGTGAAGCTAAAATTGAAAACAGTAGTTCTGTTGGCAAAATTTCTTGATGAAAACTTGTAACAGCAATATATAATCCCGGAAGTAGTAAAGTAATAAAGGCAGCAAGTAATCTAATAAATTTTGTGAAATTAGAAAATAATGCTTTTTGATTTTTATCATCCGGAGAACTTAAAAAGTCGGATAAAATACCCGGAGTAATAATGGCATATGGAGAACCGTTAACTAGAATAATAACTCTACCATCTAATAAATAACTTGCCGTTTTATCAGGTCTTTCTGTAGAAATTAATTGAGGAGAATTGATATTACTAGAATCTGTGATTAATTGTTCTAATTGTCCAGCAGAAAGTAGAGAATCTACGTCTAAATTGTGCATTCTAAATTTTACTTCTGCAACTAATTCTTCATTTGCAAGACCAGAAATATAACAAACACCACATTTGGTTTTAGTAATGTTTCCAATATTTAAATTTTCAATAATTAAGTTTTCATTATTTACAAATCTTCTAATAAGAGAAGTGTTTGTTCTTATATTTTCAACAAAGGATTCATGAGGACCTTTAATAACAATTTCATTGCTAGGCTTTTCAATTCCTCTTTGTTTAAATCCTTTTACTTCTATGTCAAATGCTAAGTCTAAAGTATCAATAAATAAAGCACAATTTCCTGAATTAATTCCAGAAATAATTTCTTCAAAACTAGAAATTTGTTTAATTGCATTTTGAGGCACAAGGCAACTAGAAATATAATTTGGCAAATTAAATTTTTTTACTTTCCTAACAGTAATATTATTTGCAACAGCTTCAGAAATGATCTTATTTTGTGACCCCTCAAATAAATTATTTTTGTTTCGCATCATTAATGGTTCTAGAATAAATTCATTCATAATTTCTGTATTAATCATACCATCGATAAAAATCAAAAGTGCTTGATATTGTTTTCCTCTAGCATTTAATATAAAATTACGAAAAATAATATCTGAATTAATTAACAAATTAAATTTACTTTTTAAATAATCTGTATTAACAGAAAGACTAGGAAATATTTTGGTTTGAGAAGTTTCCTCATTTCCTAAATCACTTTCAGGATAATTTTTTGTATGAACATCTTCTACTAAATTAAATTGATATGTTTGCTTATTATCTGGAGTATAAGTAAACATAGAAGACAATAGATCTTTAAAACTCATATTTATATCACCTATTATATAATTTTAATTTCTTATTATTTCTTAAAAAGTCAGTTATTACTATTTTATATAGTATTCGTAATTTTTTTAAATTTATACTAGTTTTTAAACCACAAAAATGATATAATAAAAACAGAGTGTGATGAAAGGAAAATGAATATGAAAGAAGAGATAAAAGATAAAATTACTTCTGTTATATTATTCTTAATAATCATAGGTATTTTTTCTGCTTTAGTTGTATTTTCAATTATTGCAATTCAAGAATTTTCAGGAAGAAATAAAGAATTAGCATTTGCAGAAACTTCTAAAAATATTAGTAATTCAGAAGGAGAAAAGACAGTAGAAGATGATATTGAAGCACCAGAAATTGTAGAGAATCCGATTAATAAAATAGAAAAAACAAGTAATACTTCTACAAATGATTATTCTAGTGTGAAAGTAGATCAATACTTTTATAACCAATTAGATGAACAGGCAAGAATTATATATAGAGCATTTGAAAGTAATAAAGAACAAATGAAAACAGGAACTTATCAAATAGAATTAGGTACTAATTTTTCTGAATTATTGTCAAGTGAAGGAGGACAGGAAAAATTAGGCGAATATTATCAATCTGCAATAGAAGCATATACATATGATAATGCAGAAGTTTTTTATTTAAGCCCTAAAAAAATGTATTTAAATATAGAAGCAACAACAAAAGGTGGAGATACGACTTATAATGTATATATTAATTCTGGAAAAGAAGCCAATTATTTGACAGAAGAATTTAGTTCTAAAGAGGCAATTGATCAAGCTATATCACAAATTGAACAGATGAAAAATCAAATATTACAGAATAAAACAGGTAATACATATGAAGATATCAAAATGGTACATGATTATTTAATAGATACAATTGATTATGAAAGTACTTTGTCAAAAGAAAATATATATAATATTTATGGAGCATTAGTAAATAAAGAATGTGTATGTGAAGGATATGCAAGAGCATTTAAATATTTATTAGATGAATTAAATATACCTTGTGTAATGATTATTGGAACAGCAACCAATTCTCAAGGAGAAACAGAAAATCATGCATGGAATTATGTACAATTAAGTGGAAATTGGTATGCAGTAGATACAACTTGGGATGATCCTGTGATTATAGGTGGTGGAACAGCTAGTGAAGAATCAAAATATAAATATTTTTTAGTAGGAGCAGATGTCATGAATCAAGATCATAGTTCTAGCGGACAATTTACAGAAGGAGGAAAAACATTTAGCTATCCGAATTTAAACAATGCAAATTATACAAATTAAGAAAATATATAAAATTTATTGCACACAAATTTACGGAAAGCCAAAGAGGCTATTAGAGTAAGAATAAATTTAGAGGCTTTCTGATTTGTTCTGTGGAATATTAGATTATAAAAATGAAAGAAAAAATGAAATTTAGAGTATTAATAAAAAGAAAGGAGTAAGTTGTTCATATAGAACAAACAATAGATCAATATGATATTAGATGAAATATTTAAAAATAGAATAAAAGTGTATGCATTTGTTGGACCATCAGGAACGGGAAAGAGTTATCGTGCACAGATGGTAGCAAGTGAGAAAAATATCAGTTATATCATAGATGATGGATTATTAATCAAGGAGAATGAAGTATTAGCAGGAGAATCTGCTAAAAAAGCACCAACAAAAGTAGGAACAGTAAAACATGCATTATTTTATGAAAAAGAGGAAAGAGATAAAATTATAAAGGTTTTAAAAAGAGAAAGACCACAAAGTATTTTAATACTAGGAACTTCTGATGGAATGGTTCAAAAAATTGCAGCAAATTTAGGATTACCTGAGATTAGTGAATATATTTATATAACAGATGTAGCAACAAAACAAGAAATGGAAACAGCAAGAAGAATTCGTGTAACAGAAGGTAAACATGTTATACCAGTACCGACCTTTCAAATAAAAAAAGATTTCTCTGGATATTTACTGGATCCATTACAGATTTTTAAATCTAAAGGAAAAGGACAAAAACCATATATATCAGAAAAATCTATCATAAGACCAACATTTAGTTATCTTGGTAAATTTACCATATCTGATTTAGTATTTAGACAAATATTAGAATATATTGCTGTAAAAACACCAGCTATCTATAAAATATCCAGAACAAGAGTAGAAAACTATGGAGAAGGTGCAAAAATTTATGTAGAAGTAACTGTTATGTATGGGTATAATGTGATAAATGGAATCAAGGATTTTAAAGATAGAGCAAGAAAAGAGATAGAAAAGCTAACAGCTATGAATGTTGTAGAATTAGAGGTTGTGGCTAAAAATATTTATGTTCCAGAGGAACATTAAAAACATATCAAAATACAAAGTGAAAAATATGATTGCATTTAATTAGGACATACAAAAAAGTATAAGAAAGAAGAAAAAATAAAAAGGGAACGTTTTTGGACATAACGTCCCAAAAGGAGAGAAAGATGTCATTTATAGTAGCTATTGACGGACCTGCTGGAGCAGGAAAGGGTACCATAACCAAATTGGTGGGGGAAAAATTAGGATTGGTAAATATTGATACAGGTGCAACATTTCGATGTGTGGCATTGAATATGCTTCAGGAAAAGATAGATGTAAAAGAAGAAAATAGAATAGAAGAAATGTTAAATAGATTACATATTGATATGTATCCAAATGGAAAAATATATTTAAACGGAAAAGAAGTAACCAAAAAAATTAGAGAAAAGGATGTTAATGATTTTGTATCACCCGTGGCTGTTTTACCAATTGTAAGAAATAAACTGCTGGAAGTGCAAAGAAAAATTGCTGAAGGAAAAGATGTCATTATGGAAGGAAGAGATATTGGAACAGTAGTATTTCCCAATGCAGATGTGAAAATTTATTTAGATGCAGCAGCTGAAGAAAGAGCAAGAAGAAGAGTACTACAAAATCAAGAAAAAGGGATAAAATCTTCTTATGAAGAGGTTTTAAAAGGAATAAAAGATAGAGATAAAAGAGATTCAACTAGAGAAATTGCACCATTAAAGAAAGCTGAAGACGCAATATATGTGGATTCTACAAATTTAAGTGTTGAAGAAGTAGTAGAGAAAATTATTGGAATCATAAAAGAAAAAAAGTAGTAAATTTGAAATATAAAGATGTCATCCCTTTCATTCAAAATTTGAACGATTTGGTACATCTACAATATTCAGAAAAGGAGCAAAAAATGAAAAAGATTTTAAAAGAAATTATAAAATGGATTGTACGAGGTGCCTTATATATATGGTTTAGAATTGCATATCAAGCAGAAATCAAAGGTTTAGAAAATGTTCCCAAAGAAGGAGCAGTTATCTTTTGTGGAAATCACAGAAGTTATATGGATCCGCCACTTATGGTTGCAACTGCTAAAAGAGATATGAAATTTTTAGCCAAAGAAGAATTATATAAAAATAAGTTTCTAGCATTTTTAGGATGGGCTTTTGAAGCTATACCAGTAAAAAGAGATGAAAAAGATGTAACAGCAATTAAAAAATCATTAAAAGATTTAAAAGAAGGAAAATGTATAGCCTTATTCCCAGAAGGAACTAGAAATGGTTTGGAAAAAGGAGAAAAAGTAAAAGATGGAGTTGCCTTTTTTGCAATTAGAAGTGGAGCAAAAGTTGTACCTTGTGGTATAAAAGGCGGAACAAAAGACCATCATAAAATTACGATTACTTATGGAGAGCCATTAGATTATAGTAAGTATAAAGGAAGTAAGGATAAAGAAGTTTTAGATAAAGTAACAAATGAAATTATGGATAATATATATGAGTTAAATAATCTGGGGAAAAAATAGAAATAAAATTTTAAAAAAATATAGAAAAACAAAAGCACTAAGTATATAATTTGTTTTGAACGAAACAAAAATAAAATACGAGGTGCTTTTGTTTAT
>CALXQV010000024.1 GCA_944390535.1 uncultured Clostridia bacterium
GACTCTGTTGTAAATCAATTCTTCTTGCCTATGATAAAGCAAAAATTTGATGAGCCTAGAGAACAATTAGAAAAAGAGATAAACACTCAAAAGAACAAATTAGAAAGAATTAAAAAAGCATATATCAATGGAATATTTGAATTAAAGGAATATAACGAAGAAAAGAAAATTGTTGAAAATGCTATTACAGAATTAGAAAACAAACTAGATACAACAAATGGCACGGAAGAATTGGGATTTACTCCAAAAGATATTTTACTAAAACGAGATATTGACTTTATCAACAAAATAAAGCTAGATAAAGAATACCAAGCAAGAACTAAAACTTGGAAAGATTATACCCGACAAGAACAAGCAGAACTAATAATGAAATATGTTGATGATATAGAACTTGCTTTAGTTGGTAAAGAAGTAGTTGTCAATCAAATAAACTTTAGAGACTCAATTTGCAAACCTTGTCAAGAATTATATAAAAACGGATATATTGATACCACAAAACCTATGATATTAAGTAATGTACTTGGTAGTGTTAGATTTAGTAATTATCTGCCAGAGGAAGAAGTTGGCGAAATTATTATGAGATTAAGACAATATTATGATGTTCATTATACAGAGGCAACTTACTTTGTTGATAGGCAAATGTTTTATTTTAATTTTGCAGAAGATAATAGTGCTATTGTTAGAGTATTTCCTTTAAAAGATTACTATAAGTTAGACCCAGATAATAAAATGGAAACTTATGAATTTGGGATAATCTATATTCGTGAGGAAGATAAATTCCAAATGCAAGAAATAGACACTGCATTTGAATATATACCAGATGAAACAAATAATAGTGTAATTTATATGAAAGAGCCTAAACCTATTTCAGTAGGTGTAAAGCCAGTAAAGTTCTGCGAAGATAATGCACAATAAACAAATTAACGAAAGTAAAATTATATTTGCAGTTAGCAATATAATTTTCTACTTTAGTTAATTTGAATAAATTTTGTCACTTGTGGGAGAAAATTTATTGCCTCGCAGAGCCCCCATGTTTTGATAGAATGTCAAAACATATAGGGGGTTAGGAATATTGACTAAAGTCAAATTCCTATTCTACGAAGAAAATTCTAAAGGAGGAAAATGATGAGCGAAGAATTAGCATATTCTATTCACTTGGGTAGTGATAAAAATAAAACAGCAAAAGCAAAGCAGATTGCAAAAAATAATCCATCTGGAGAAACATCATTTGCTAACAATGGAATACAGAATGCAACACAGCTATCAAAAGTGAATAAGCACAATTTAAGAGATTATGATAATAATAAAGAAAATATTTATATTTTGTATGGGACGGATAACTTATATCAAGATGTTCAAGACTTATATTTACAAGAATTTGAACAAACGAGATTAGAATATAACAACAAACAAACTCGTGAAGATAGAAAAATTGACAACTATTTCAAGCATGTATCACAAGATAAGCAAAAGGATTTGGCTTGCGAACTAATAATAGAACTTGGAGATATGGACTTTTGGAATGATAAAAGTTTAAATTATAGAATGAATATGAGATATGTTTTCAATGAACAAGTACAAGACTTAATGAGAATTGTACCAGAATTTAAAATTGCAAATGCAGTAATACATTTTGATGAACTATCTCCACATCTACATTTAGTTGGTGTTCCTATAAAAGATGGTTATAAAAAAGGTATGAGAAAGCAACCTGCAAAATCAAAAGTATTTACAAAAGAGTCTTTAGGGCGAATACAAGCTGAAATGAGAGTTTGTTGTATAAAATCGTATAATAAGCATTATGAAAAAAACTCAATACTAAAACAAAAGAAAAAAGGAAGAAATCAAGATATAGATGTTAAAGATATGGGAAATTATAGACAAATAAAAAAGCAACTAGAACAGAAAGAAAAGAAACTTGCTGAAGCAAATAATCAAACTAAAAAATTAGATAAGACAACTAACGATATAACCACTATACTAGATAATTTAAAACCTACTAAACTAAACAAAAATAATATGGTTATTTCAAACGAGGATGTCCAAATAATAAAAAATTATACAAACAAAGTAAAAGATACTACTGAAACTATTAGAAGTGTGAATGACTTAAATATGGCGATTAAAGATTTTGAACATAGTTCTTTTGAAATAAGACAAGAAAATCGTTCTTTAAAATATCAATTAGAATTAAAAGGTGATGAAATAAGTAGTTTAAAAGGTGAATTATCAACTAAAGACAAGATTATAGGTAAGTTACGAACTGAAAAAGAAAAACTAAAACAAGAATTGCACAAGTTCAAAGATTTCTGGCATAATATTATGAGCCATTTTCACAAAAGAATTTGCTATGATAAAGATGAAAACTATAAAATTGTTAGTGATGACCTATATAAAAATGGTATATTTGATAGTAATGATAACGAATTTGCTAATAACATTTATAGAAAAGTAACTATACTAGATGAAAATAAAATTGAAAAGAATAGAAAGAAAAATAATGATACAAGATTTTAGTATGGAGGTAATTTGAATATCGAAACAGATAAAGTAAAATATTTAATAGATATGATAAATGATATAAATATAAAAGATAAATTAAGACTTGCAATATGTATGAGTAATAGTAGTTATACTAATCTAAAATATGATAAACCTAAAATGTATGTGAGATTTGATAATATGTTAAAAGAAATTGATGATGAATATAGAACTAGTTTAATAAATTTTTCTAAATATCATTTTATAATGTTTGCAATGGCTAAAATTATGGAAATGGCAAAAGAAGAACAAAACCAAGTTGCATTATTTTTATTTAATGCTATCAATTTAGAGGTTAATAAAACAATATTGGATAATGTATAAATAAATATTTCATAATTACAACCAGCACATTCTCGATTGAGAAGGTGCTGGTTGCTGTCCATTTTAGACGATGGACTTGTTGTTACCATGAGACTTTCACGTCGCTACCGTCTTTTGTAGAATCCACACGTTGAACATCGTAGCCCAGAGATTTGAGCCATTTTTCCGTAGCTTTGGAAATCCAAACACCAAGCCAGCAGTAGCTTTCGCCTTTCTCAACAGCCTTATTGATTTTTTCTTCGGCTGTTTTCTGTTCCTGCTTGCCACGTTCAGTTTCTAACGTGTCAATTCTTTCCCGTGCTTCTTTTGCTGTAATCATATGATAACCTCCTAAAAATCTCACTATGTGAGTTAGTATAATAATATTATACATCATTTTACATAAAAAAGCAAATTTTTTGACAGATTTTACATAAACCACATTATCTTTTAAATCTTTTCTACTAAAGTTTATACTAACACCAATTTAAGCATAGTTTGATATAAAATTTATTAATAACTTCACAGGGTACTTTCAAAAATATACTTGCAAAATTATAATTATTGTGTTAAAGTAAAGATACTAAATTGATTGATTTTTATATCAATCGTCAAGAGAGCAAAAAAGTTGTAGATAACTACTTCGTTGGCACCATTTATAAAATAGTAGTTCTTAAGTTAAAATTGAGAACTTTTTTTATTGTTCTGATACATAAAGTAAAAATGTGTCATTTTTATCTTTTCATTTCTTACAATTTCTTTATCCATTCTTTTTACTCTTTCAAATTATGAAACAACTCTAAAATTATATTTTCCACCATCTATCTTCCCATCTAAAGTAGCAAAATTTGAAAGGATAAAAAATAGAATCTTTTTGCTTATATTTTCTAAATGAAACTTCTTTTATTTAATAGGAGAGTAGAAATATATTTTCGCTCTTCTATTACTCTAAGAAATGATAAAATTTAAAAATGTTTATGAATTAATTAAAAATTTTCCATATTTTTTTATAAAATATGGTATAATCTAGACAAACGATATAACATTTAGCTTTAAATTAAATAATAGTAGTAAATAGATAGGAGATAGGAGATAAAATGAAAGAAATAGAATTAAAAGATATAGAATATTTTTCAAAAAATTATAATAAGCATATTGAAAATAAAGCTATAGAAAATAAGATCAAAAAATATGGTTTAGATAAAGTTTGTATAAATAAAAAAATTATTGAAGAAAATCCCCCTATCTTTAATCTTGAACTTGAAGAAACAAAAAGATATGATCAAAAAGAAAGTTTGCGATGTTGGGCCTTTTCTGGAATTAATGTTATTAAACGTAATATGGCAAACAATTTGAATATGGATATCATGAAATTTGAATTGTCTGATAATTTCATTGCATTTTTTCACCGTTTAGAAAAAGCTAACACTGCTTATGAAAGAGTTATTACAAGTAAAACAACTGATTTAGATAAAATTGTCAAAAAAAATATTTTAAAAAATCCAATTGAAGAAGTTGGGAATTGGAAAACTTTTATAGGTATTGTAAAAAAATATGGACTTGTTCCAATAGAAACTATGCCTACTACTATAGAAGGAAAAAGTGCTACTAAAGTAACTAACTTATTCTCTGAAACCGTTAGAAGTAATGCTATTACCTTACTAAAATTAAAACAACAAAATAAAAACATAGATGAAATAAGAAAGAAAAAAGCAAAGATACTAGAAGAAGATTATGCCTTTTTATCAAAAGTTTATGGAGAACCCGTAAAGACCTTTCATTATGAATATACAGATAAAAATGGCAATCATATCATTTTAAAAAATATAACCCCTAAAAAATTTGCACAACAATTTCTAAGTATTGATATCGAAAATTTTGTTTTCGTTTCTAATGTACCTAAAAAGAATAGGAAATACGGACAAAAATTAAAAAATCCGACATCGATTAATATTCATAAAATGAAATATGTAGAATTTTTACACATCTCATCCCAAGAACTAAAAGAACTATCACTTAAGCAATTAAGAGAGCACATCCCTGTTATGATAGGAATATATATTAGGAAATTTGCTGATAACGATTCTGGCGTTTTAGATACAAGACTATATGATTATCATAAATTTGTAAATTATAAAAGTTTAAATAAAGAAGATGGCCTGCTTACAGGAGACATCTATCTTCATCATTGGATGACAATAACAGGTGTACAAATTGAAGATAACAAGCCAATTAGATGGAAAGTAGAAGATAGTTACGGTGATAAAGAAAAAGTAAATGGCTACTATATTATGAATGACAATTATTTCGACAAATATGTATTTACAGCTATTATAGACAAAAAATACTTATCTGCTAAACAATTGAAATGGTATAAACAAAAAGGAATGATAGAAAAAAGTTAATACTTTATGAAAGCTGTGAAAAATGATTAAATTTCAATAAATATTATCAAGAAGTAGGTGCACTTATGAAAATAGGAATTGATATAGATAATGTAATATCAAATTTTGATGAAATATTACTAAATGAATTTATCATTCATGATAAAGAATTAGGTAATAATGGAGTTCCCAATAAAAATGCTGATTATATAACAATAGGTATGTTTAATTGGGCAAAAGAGGAAATACATAATTTTTACCATGATCATATTGAAAGAATTGCTAAAAGTTTATCTTTAAAAGATGGTGCAAAACAATACATAGACAAATTAAAACAAGATGGGCACATGATTTACATTATCACAGGTAGGGATAATGGAGAATACTCGGATCCATATACTATGACAAAAGAATGGTTATCTAAATTTAATATATATTATGATGATCTAATCTTAACAAATTCTTATCAAAATGATAAACATGGAAAAACAAAAGTATGTCTAGAAAATGGTATAGATATCATGATAGATGATTCTGCACATATTTGTAATGATTGCATTGAAAATGGAATTGAAGCATTATTGATGGATACACCTTATAATAATAAAGAACATATACAAAGGGTTCATAATTGGAATGAAATATATGATTATATTTCAAATCATGAAAATCATTCTAAGACAAATAGATTATCTTTTATATCTAAAATTTTAATACTAGATCAATCCATTGGAAAAATCATAAGTATCTTTTTAGATATTTTCTTAGCCGCATATTTCTATAAAATATCTAGCCAAAATATATTTTATCTATCTATTTATAATATTGTGACTTGGATTGTTGCAACAATTGGGGCACTTTTAGTTGCCAATATTATAAAAACCAAGGATAAAATAAAACTATATAGATTTGGAATATTTATAAAATCCTTATATATTTTTATGATTATACTTTTAGGAGAAAAAATTGTTAGTTACGTGTATATTCTAGGAATAATGAACGGTATATCCATAGCTACTACTGGTTTTCCATTTAATATGATTGAATCAGAAAATATCTCAAAAAAAGAAAGATGTAAATATGTAGGCTATGCATCAGCCGCAACAGAAATAATGAGTTTTGTAGTTCCCATATTATTAGGAGCATATATAACTGTTCAATCCTATCAAGTAGCAGCAATATTAATATTTGTGTTTTCTATATTAAAATTCATGTTTAGTTTTTATATAAAAAATAAAAATATACAAAAATCAAAAGTTAATTTAAAAGATTTTAATACCATTTATAAAAACGATACAAATTTAAAAAAATTATATATAATAGAATTCTTAAAAGGATTTAATCGATATGGCGTAATGAGTTTAGTTGTATCACTTTTAATAATATATCAAACTAGTAATGACTTTGAACTAGGTGGATGGACATCCGTATTTTCTATCTTTACAATCATAGCAATGTTTCTATTTGGAAAATATTATCATAAAGATAAAAAGAACCAGACTCTTATAATATCATTATTATTTTCAATAATAAGTTTTATATTTGTGTTATATAAAATTAATATGACAACCGTAATATTATATAATATAGTTTATTATATATTTATGAATATTATTTTAAAGACAACAGAAATAGATTTATTTGATTATTCAAATAAATTACCTTTCAAGACAATGTATAACACAGAATATTTTATATATCGTGAAATATTTTTAAATATTGGTAGAATATTAGGATATGTAGCATTATTAATATTAGTTGGTTTTACACAAAATCTAGCTAATTTAAATATTATATTTTTTATCATCGTCCTATCAATAGTAGGTGTTGTTCTCATTAGTCAAAAAATAAAAATTAGATAAAAAAATAAACAAAAAATTTCTATAAAAGCTTATAAGTATAGAAAATCACTAAAATATGGTATAGATTATCCTAACCTTTTGGAAAAAACACTTATTTCAGATAAAAACTGAAAATAAGTGTTTTTAATAAATCATTCCACCCTCTTCTTTATATTTTTTAAATAATTCTAAACATTCTTCCCTATCAATTTTATTTAAATGAATCATATCTGGATTATTCCCTTTTAAATACTCATAAATCATATCATCTCGGAAACCAATTTCACCAGCATCTTTTCTTGTACAAGCATAATATATTTCTTTTATATTAGCCCAAATTATAGCAGATAAACACATTGGACAAGGTTCACAAGAGATATATAATATATAATCTGACAAATCATATGTATGTAATTTTTCACATGCTTCCCTAATAGCAACAATTTCTGCATGTGCCGTTGGGTCACTATTCTTTATTACTTGATTATTTCCATTTGAAACAATATTTCCTTGTTTATCAACAATAACAGCACCAAATGGTCCCCCTTCTCCTCTCTCTACTCCTTTCTCCGCATTTTGTTTAGCTAATTCCATATATCGATTCATATTCTTACTTCCTTTCTAAAATATTTTTGCATGCTATTTATATATATTTATGCAAGTTTTATAAATTTTTACATCTTTATTTTAATATAAGTTTTCTATTTCGTAAATAGCTGTAAAAACGGTTAACAATATATTGTTATTTTTGTTCCGTATATAAGGAATGGTCATGATTCTCATTTCATTTTCATATATTTTTATGAGGTGTTTTGATTGATTATAAAATCGATACATATAAAAAAGAATTGGATGATATGCATATCTCTTCTAATACTCATTATTTTCTTATCCTCTACACTCACTTTTTATTTCACACAAAACCAGATACCATCTGTTGAAGTAAATTCTGATAGTAAAGAAGATTATATAAAATGGGTGGACTTCACCATTCCTTGTTATGTTTTAAAATTAACTTCCAAATTAGACATTGATTCTCATAATAATAATGAATCTGTCACATATAATTGGATTGAATTACTAGCATATTTAGCTTGTATTTATGGTGGAAATTTTAAAAGCTTTCACTCAAGTGATTTAGATAAAATTATAGAAAATTTGAAAAGTGGTAAAACTATGGAAGAACTTACATCTACTTTAACCTTTTATGATTATTATTTAGAGGCTTATACTGCTGTTCTAGGTGGATTTATAGGCAATTATACTATTGAAACAATCAATGAAAATAATGAGAAGGTCTTTGAAAATAGATATGGTTTAAAAGCTTTTTTACCTATTGCCAAAAATTATTATTTTACACATTATAAAGACTTTGGAAATTCTAGGTCTTATGGTTTTAAAAGAACACATTTAGGCAATGATTTAATGGGAAGTATCGGAACACCTATTATTGCCGTAGAATCTGGAATTGTCGAACAACTTGGTTGGAATCAATATGGTGGTTGGCGTATTGGAATTCGAAGCTTTGATGGGAAACGATATTACTACTACGCTCATCTACGAAAAGATCACCCTTATGTAGAAAGTCTGGAAAAAGGAGATACTGTAAAAGCAGGTGATGTCATTGGATATTTAGGAATGACAGGATATAGCATAAAGGAAAATGTAAATAACATTAATGTTGCCCATTTACATTTTGGTATGCAATTAATTTTTGATGAATCACAAGTGGATAGTCCTAATGAAATTTGGATAGATGTTTATGAAATTATTGAATTTTTAAGAAGTAATACTTCAGAGGTTTATCTTTCAAATGAGGAGACAAAAGATTATTCTAGAAAGTATGACTTTTTGGAAGATACATTAATAGATTAGGGACGTACCAAAATGGACAAAAAATGTCCATTTTGGCCTGTCCCCAATAGCCTATTTTCCTAATTTTACGACAATTTCTCTTTTTATTTTCCCTCTATTAATTTTGACTGTTACTTCATCATTAGGTTTCTTTGTGTAAATATATTCTCTTAAATCATTCATTGTTTCTAATGTCACCTCATCTATTTGTGTAATTATATCTCCTTCTTTTATTCCTGCTGTATCTGCCGGACCATTTTTTGTTACTTCTGTTACATAAATTCCTTCTTGAAAACTGGTATTTGTCCCTGTTTCTAAATATGGTATTACCTCTGTATCATAAGCATATATTCCAATTTTAGCTTCTTGAAAATCTCCTGTATTTTGATAACTCTCAATAATAGGTTTTACAATATTAATAGGTATAGCAAAACCAATTCCTTCTGCAGAAGATATTTTTACTGTATTAATTCCAATCACTTGTCCATTGGGATAAATAAGTGGTCCTCCACTATTTCCCGGGTTAATTGTTGCATCCGTTTGGATTAGATCTGTCATATAAGATACTGTATCCTCTTCTTCAATTTTTATTGTTCTGTTCTTCGCACTAATAATTCCCGAAGTAACAGTTCTTCTAAATTCAAAGCCAATCGGATTTCCAATAGCATATACCGTTTCTCCTATTTTAATATTATCTGAGTTAGCTAATGTAACATATTTTAAGTTATTCGCTTCTATTTTTACAATTGATACATCAATATTAGAATCACTCCATACAACTGTTCCATTATAATTATTTCCATTTTCTAATGTCACATAACATTTGCTATATTTACTCCCTGTTACATGTTCATTACTTAAAATATAGCCGTTTTCCGTGACAATAATCCCTGTTCCTAATCCTAATTGGCTTTCTGTACTATTCGAAAAAATAGAAGTTCCTGCATTTTTTAATTTTGATATTCCTACTACACTTTCTACTGTTTCTTCAATAACATCTGCCACAGTTTTACTTTCTTCCTCTACTTTTCCCACAGTTTGTTCTTCTATTGTGGATTGTGTCCTTTCCGCTGTATAATTTGAGTTGTTTATCTCTATATTATTATATGTAACATATATATAAAATCCTAATAACCATATCACTAATAAAAAGATTGTTGTAGTAATAATCTTTTTTCCACTATTTTTTCTTTTGGCTCTTTTCAATAAAACCACCTCAAAAATAGTATTGACCATATTTAAAATTTTAGTCATCAAAAAGGAATTTTGGGGACGGACTCATTTTTGCTTTTTAGTATTACACAACAAAAATATAGAATATAAAAGTCATTACACAATTTTGTATAAGATAAATTTTCATAGAAATTCTAAATAAAAAAGTGAGCCTCTTTCATTGTTGCCAAAAATCATAGGCAAAATGAACATCTCTTACTTTTTTATTAAAGAATTTCTAATTTCAAATTTATATACGCAAAATCGTTTCATTTTTTTATATTCTATATTTTTTCTATCGTTTAAACCAAAAAGGGAAAGATGAGTCCGTCCCCAAAATCCCTTTTTCAACTATTAAACTTTCTTTAATTCTTCATAACGCTTTACTTTTTTCGTTGTTGTTTTAATCAAAGGTTCTGTTGTTATCGTTATCTGTTTTATATGTTTAAATACTGGCAACTGTTTATTCATTTCTTTTATTTCTTCCCAGATGCTATCTTTATATTCTTTTACGGTTTTTTCTCCTAGTTTTTCCTTTATCATATCTTTATCATACACAATTTTAGCACATAACATCGTATCTGTTTTATCTTTTTCTCTTTGGTAAACTAAAGATTCTGTTACATAAGGAATTTTATTAATCAAAAATTCAATTTCTTGTGGATAAACATTTTTTCCATTTTTTAAAACAATAATATCTTTTTTTCTACCTGTTACATAGATAAATCCATCTTCTGTTATATACCCATAATCTCCTGTTCTAAACCAACCATCAACAAATGCTTTTTGATTTTCCTCTTCATTATGATAATATCCCATCATAACGCTTGGACCTTTTACTAGGATTTCTCCTTCTCCATTTTCATTCGGATTTTCTACTTTTACATTTAGACTTGGTAGAGCTAGTCCTACGGAACCTGGCATTTTTTCTTTGTCTGATTCTGCTGCAATAACTGGTGATGTTTCTGTTAAACCGTATCCTTGTACTAATGCAATTCCAAAATTGTTAAAACCTACAATTGTTTCTTTATCCATAGGTGCTGACCCATATAATACGACACGAAGATTTCCTCCAAAATTATCTAATATTTGTTTAAAAATTACTTTTCGTAAATCTATTCTACATTTTAAGAGTCCATTAGATATGTTAATCATTCGCTTCATTAATTTGTGTTTTCCTTGATCATGGATTGCTTTTTGAATTTTTTTATACATCGTTTCTAATACCAAAGGAACTGCTACAAATACAGACACTTTATACTCTGCCAGATTTTTTTGAATATATTTTAATCCATCGCAAAAAGCAACTGTACAACCACTATAAAATCCATAAAGAAAGGTTACTGTACATTCAAATGTATGATGAATTGGTAAAAAAGAAAGCAAGGTATCTGTCGGATATAGCCTTACCCATGAAGCGAAATCTGATAAATTGGCACATATGTTTTTTTGAGATAACATAACAGCTTTAGGTACATTCGTTGTTCCTGATGTAAATAACATAATAGACATTTTCTCTGGATTGATTTCTACTTTTTCATAGCGATTATCTCCATTTTTCACTAATTCCTCACCTTTTTGCAATAACTGCGAAAATCTTTCTATGTCTTTATCTTTTATTTCATCCATACATATTAACATTTGTAAATTCACATTTGTATCTTTTTTTAATTTTTTCATAACCTCTATATATTTTTTATCAAATATGGCTACTTCTGCCTCACTTCTTGTTACCAAGTTTTCTATTTCATTATCTGGAAGCGCTTTATCTAATGGGACAATAATCATATTTCCGCTTGTAACTGCTAAATAACTAATACACCATTCATATCGATTATTTCCAATGACAACAATTTTTTTATGTTCTAACCCTTTATTTAATAATTCTGTTGCAAAAGCTTTGATGTCTTTTCCCACTTGTTCATATGTCTTTTCCACATATTTTACATTTTTTAAATCTCCATTTTTTTTATATTTATAGGCTATTTTATCTGCATAATTTTTGACAGAATATTCTATCATCTCCCTATAATTTTTTACAACTCTTGGCTCATAAACCTTCCTATTTTCATTATCTCCCATACGCTCCCTCCTTTTTTCTTCATTCTATCTCTATTTTTTCTATTTTTCAATACAAGTTTTGTTTTTCTTATTTTTTATATGATTAAAACATAGTTTTAGAAAATCCCTACAATATTATCATTTGGAGGATTCTTTGTTATTTGTTTCATTTAACTACATAAAAATTATTCGAGAATGTTAAATTTTTTGAACATTTATCAATGTCAAAAATTAAGAAAATGTAATATTTTTAGTTATTTTGTAGAATAATTTGATTTTTTTATTTTTTATATGTATAATCTCTTTATCAAAAAAAATTAAGGTGATGTTGTATGGATACTTTAAATTATGAATTAACAAACCCACAAAAATCTATTTTATTAACAGAACAATTTAATGAAAATACTTGCGTTTCAAATATATGTGGGACATTATCTATTCCAGAAAAAATACATGTAGATGCTTTAGAAAAAGCAATTAATATATTTATAAAAAGTAATGATTCTATAAGAATTCATTTAACACAGGATGGTCCTGATATTAAGCAATCTGTCAAAGACTATTCTTTTATTGACATTGAAAAAGTTTATCTTACAAGTGATTACCCTTTATCAAAGCTAGAAGAAGATGTTATTACAAAACCTTTTACACTTTTTAATAGTAATTTATATCGTTTTGTTATTTTTAAAAATGCGGATGGCACAGGTGGATATATGGCTAACCTACATCATATTATTTCTGACGCTTGGACAATGAGCTTATTAATTGACCAAATTATGAGCCATTATGTTTCTATTATTCAAAATATCCCCATACCAAATACAAAAAATAGTTCTTATATAGATTTTATCCATGAAGAAAAAAACTACATAGAAAGTCCAAAATTTGAACGTGCAAAAACTTTTTGGAAAAAGCAATTTGAGCATTTAGAATTTTCTTATTTAAAAGACTCTCAAGCTAGTTCATATGAAGCAATCAGAAAAAGTGTTGTTCTTTCTAAAGAAGAGACCAATCACTTGGTAACCTTTTGTAATAACCATAAAATTTCTCTATTTTCACTTTTTATGGCTGTTTTAAATATCTATTTATCTAAAATCAATAATACAAGTTCATCTATTGTTGGAACACCTATATTAAATAGATGTAATTTCAAAGAAAAAAACACAACTGGTATGTATATTAGTACTGTACCTTTTCATATGGAAATAGACAAAGCTTGTACTTGTATAGATTTTATTAACTCTGTTTCTAAACACGAATTGAGTGTGTTTAGAAATCAAAGATATCCATACAATTTATTATTAGATACCATTAGAAAAAAATTTAATATTTCTAAAAATCTTTACGATGTTTGTTTATCTTATCAAAATGCAAGAAATCATAGGGCTAGTTGTTCTGTCCCATATTCTTGTAGATGGCTATTTAATCATTGTGTAGTTAATAATTTAGACATTCATTTATATGATATAGATGATACTGGTATGATTAGCATTTATTATGATTTCAAAAAAGATTTATTTACTTTAAAAGAAATTGATTTATTACATGAACGTTTAATGGAAATGTTACAACAAATTATGGAAAATCCAGAATTAACCATTAAAGATCTTCAAATTATTTCTTCTAAAGAAAAAAACTATATATTACATACATATAATCCTACAAAAGCAGAAGCTTCTTTTGTTTCTGTTTATGAATTATTTAAGCAACAATTACAAAAAACGCCTGATAAATTGGCAATTTCTTATAAAAACACATCACTTAATTATCAAGAACTAAACGCACTTGCAAATTTAATTGCGCTAAAATTAAAAGAATATAGTATTCAACCAGGGGATATCATTTGTCTAGCTTTTACAGATTCTATTGAATTTGTTGCTAGTGTATTGGCTACACAAAAATTAGGTATTTGTTACATTCCAATTGATGTTAACTATCCAAATGAACGTATTGAATATATTGTAGAAAATAGTCATGCAAAACGAATTTTAACACATCCTAATGCCTTAAAATCTGTAAAATTAGATAAGAATCTTATTTTGAAAATAGATTTAAATGATTTTGATTATCATACAGAAACAGTTAATATAGATTATGCTTTAAAAGAAAATGATTTAGCATATATCATTTACACTTCTGGTTCAACAGGAAAACCAAAAGGTGTAAAAGTTTCTCACAAAAGCTTAAGTAATTATATATCTTGGGCCATTAACCAATATGTACATGATGAAGAAACAAATTTCCCTTTGTTTTCTTCTGTTGCTTTTGATTTAACTGTCACTTCTATTTATACGCCTCTATGTTCTGGAAATGCTATTTATATTTATCAAAATGAAAATCCACAACTACTGTTAGAGGAAATCATTAAAGATAAGTATGTTCAAATTATAAAATTAACACCTGGACATTTTACTTTATTGCAAGATATTGATTTGCATGATAGTTCTGTATGTAAGTTTATTTTAGGAGGAGATATTTTAACCAAAGAAATGTGTGAGAAAATTACTTCTTTATTTTCTCATCCCATTCATATATATAATGAATATGGGCCAACAGAGGCAACCGTTGGTTGTATGATTTATGAATATCAGCCAGAAGATACTTATACTTCTGTTCCTATTGGATACCCTATTGACCATACACAAATCTTACTTTTAAATCATGCACAAGAATTAGTACCTTTAGATACTGTGGGAGAGATGTATATTAGTGGAAATTGTTTGGCACTAGGCTACACAGATGAGCAAAAAACAAATGAAAAATTTATAAATCATCCCTTAGATGATAGAAAGAAAATCTATAAAACTGGAGACTTAGCTATTTTACATTCTAATGGTGTGATGGAATATCTAGGCCGTAGTGATTTTCAAGTAAAATTAAATGGTTACCGAATTGAATTAGGAGAAATTCAATCTATCTTATTAACACACCCATCTATTAAAGATGTTTATATTACACTCATTACCTTAGATGACCATAAATTTTTATGTGGGTATTATGTTTCCGAAACAGAAATCGAAGATTTATCAGGTTTTCTAAAGAAAAAATTACCTAGTTATATGATACCAAATTATTTTGTAAGATTACAAAAGCTTCCATTAACCATTAACGGAAAAGTAGATAAATCTGCTCTTCCTTTACCCAAAAAATCTCATACCAAATATGTAAAGCCACAAAATAAATTAGAAGAAACTTTACAAGAAATTTTCACAGAATTATTAGAACAAAAAAATAAAATTAGTGTAGAAGATAATTTGTTTGATTATTATATGGATTCCCTTCTATTAATAAAAGCACAATCTATTTTATATAGCAAAGGAATTTCTGTGAATGCACAAGACTTTTACGAATATCCGACCATCAGGAAAATGGCAGATTTTCTTTTAGTTGAACAACCAAAAGAAACTTCTGTTTTAATTGAAAAAATGCCAATTATTAAAGAAATCAGAAAAACAATCGAAGCTCCTGAAACATTTAGAAGGATTATTCTGTTTGGTGCTACTGGATTCTTAGGAATGCATATATTGTATTATCTATTAACAAACACTTCTACGAAGGTTTTTTGTGTTATTAGAAAAAAAGACTCTGTCAATCCATTAAATAGATTTATTACAAAATTTAATTTTTATTTTCCAAATGTAAATATAGAACAATATTTATATCGAATAAAAATTATTGAAGGAAATCTTTTGGATAATCACTTTGGTATTGAAGAAGATTTATATAATCATTTAGGTACTACATGTGATTGTGTTATAGACACAGCTGCTTTAGTAAAACATTATGGAAATTATGAATTATTTAATAAAACCAATGTGAATTCTACTAAAAAAATGATTGCTTTTTGTAAAGAGTTTCAAATGCCTTTACATTATGTATCAACTATGTCTGTATCTGGAAATGGATTAGTAAAAACACCTTCTACTGATTTTACAGAAGATGATTTATATATTGGTCAATCTTACAAAGAAAATGTATATGTTAGAAGTAAATTTGAGGCAGAAAAAGCCGTAATAGAAGCTTGCAAAAATGGTGAAATAATAGCAAGTATTTATCGCTTAGGAACCATTACAAACCGATATGAAGATGGCATATTCCAAGAAAATTTTAGTGATAATGCTTTTTTAAATAGATTAGAAGCTTTTATCAATTTAGGAATTTTTCCTAAAGAACTTTCTCACTTTTACTTTGAATTTTCACCAGTAGACATTTGTGCCAATTTTATTGTACAATTAATGCAACATCAATCTCATAATATAGAAATTTATCACTTATACAACAACCATTATATTTCAGGTTCTGATTTAGTAGATATGTTAAGTCATTGTGGTGCTTTGATACAACTTGCTTCTCTTGATGAATTTAAACTTGCTTTGTCTAAAGCTAAGTCCAATTACTTTGGAATCACAGCTTATGTAAAAAATATGCATAATAGCATCGTAACCTTACATAATGAAAAAACAAACGCTGCTTTGGAAACCTTAAATTTAGATTGGCCTGAGATTAACCTTGAATATGTTCATAAAATTTTATTATACTTAAAAGAAAAATTTAATTAAGGAGGAACATAAGATGAAACCTATTAGAATTTTTAACATTGATAATGAAAAAAAATTGGCTTTTGTGAATACCTTAATATTTGCTATGATTGCTACTGTTTTGTATTTTACACTACCTTTTGTGCTAAATTATCCTCCAAATTCAACAGACAATAGCTTTCAAATAGAAATTGTTGGTATTACTTATACAACACAATTTTTCATTATCATATCTATTTTACTAATTCTTCTATATATCGCTTTGCGATTTATATATAGTAAATTATCACTTTCGGAAGAAAAGCTAAATAATCCTGAGTATATTCGAAATTTAAGAAAAAAATCTTTTAACTATCCTTATATGATGCTTTTGTTAGAATTATTTGTTCCTTCTATTATTATTGCTATTTTATTATTTGCATTTAATACAGAGGCAGAGTTAGTTATTAGAATTACAACTGTTGTGTTCTCTTTTTCTGCCGTGTTTGCGATATTTTCTTATATGCTTAGTAAAAAATTCTTTTCTAACAGATTAACAGCAACAGCAGCATTAGCTAAAAATGAAGTAACAGGCGTTCGATTACCTTTATATAATAAATTATTAATACAAATACTACCGTTATTTCTATATTCTTTTGTTTTAATTTTGCTAATTTCTATGTCACTTATGACAAGAGAAAAAGGAGATTTATTATATCATTTTTACAGACAAGAATTGTTATCTCGTTTTA
Source organism: uncultured Clostridia bacterium (assembly GCA_944390535.1). Taxonomy (GTDB): domain Bacteria; phylum Bacillota; class Clostridia; order TANB77; family CAG-508; genus CAG-269. The sequence goes on from CALXQV010000024.1 coordinate 17,466, forward strand.
ATGAAGAAACAGTATATGATATTGAAGAAGTAAAAAATATTCTAAACTCCATAGAATTTAAATCTGAAGGTGATCATGCATTAATTATGTCTGCTGATGATGGAGAAGTGATTTATTCTCCTGAACCATTAAATGCCTTTTTTACAAAATATGTTTTAAATTTCTATGATGAAACAGATGGATATACTTATGAATATTATGGTCAAAACAGAGAAGGTGCTGTTATTAAAATTAACACCAATATGGGGCAATGTTATATTGGTATTCGTTTCTTTGTTTTTGGCAATAATTTTATCGCACCATTTTTATTAATTGCTTTATTGCTAATTTTGATAAATTGTCTTTTCATTCTTTATATTGGTAAAGATTTAAGTAATGATATTAATAGTGTTATTGATGGAATGAAACATATATCTAATTCTGATGATGTCATATATGCCAATAACTTACCTGTTACTTCAAATGATGAAATTGGTGATTTGACTGTGTCATTTAATAAAATTCAAAAATTAAATAAAACCTATGTGGATCAATTGCACAGCAATCAAGAAACTTTAATGGAAAGTGAACGTCTAGCATCTTTAGGACAATTAATTGGTGGTATTGCTCACAATTTAAAAACGCCTATTATGTCTATTTCTGGAGCTTTAGAAGGATTATCAAATTTAATCAAAGAATATCAAGATTCTATTGATGATCCTGAAGTTAACTCACAAGATCATCATGACATCGCTAATGATATGTCTGAATGGATTTCTAAAATAAAAGACTATACAGAATATATGTCTGACATTATTACTGCTGTTAAGGGACAAGCTGTTACATTGTCTGAAACATCTGCTGTCCATTTTACCATTGATGAATTGGTTAAACGTGTGAATATTTTAATGAAACATGAATTGAAAAATTCTCTAACCTATTTGAATATTTCTATGAAAATGGATGAACATACAATTATAAATGGGGATATTAATAGCTTGGTACAAGTCATTAATAATATGATATCAAATGCCATTCAGGCATATGGTGGCCAAAAAAATAAAAATATTGAATTAATATTAGAAACAAAAGATAATCATGTATTAATACATGTAAAAGATTATGCAGGTGGTATGCCACAAACTGTTCAAAATAAACTATTTAAAGAAATGATTACAACAAAAGGAAAAAATGGTACAGGTCTAGGGTTGTATATGTCTTACTCAACCATAAAAGCACATTTTAATGGTGATATTGTCTTTGAATCCGAATTAGAAAAAGGTACAACTTTCACTATTATATTACCTTTATAGGATGATATTTCCTCTTAACTGCATAATAAAAATATTGTATTTTTAGTTAGATTTTTTATTTAATCCTATCATTTCATATACTATTTTTATCGACAAAAATCGAGCTTTTTACATATAAAATCAGGTAAAAAGCTTGATTTTTGTTTTTTTTATTAATATAATGAAAAAAATTAAATTTTGAAAGAGGTTTAATATGAGAAAGCATATACAAGGAATAGAAAATGTGGAAAATAACACATATCGAATTATAGCCGTAGATGATGAAGAGGGAATTGTAGATTCTTTATCTATATTTTTAAAACGTTCTGGATATGATTTTACTGGTGTTACAGACCCACAACAAGCAATTCAATTAGTAAAAGAAGAACATTTTGATTTGATGATATTAGACTTTATTATGACACCTTTTCATGGAGATCAAGTTGTTGAAGAAATTAGAAAATTCAATAAAGATTTATATATTTTATTATTAACTGGGCATAAAGATTTAGCACCACCTTTAGAAACCATTAGAAGATTAGATATTCAAGGATATTGTGAAAAAAGTGATAAATTTGACCAATTGCTTTTGTTGATTGAATCTGGTATTAAGTCTATTAAACAAATGAATGAAATCAAAGAAATTAATACCAAATTATCTGATACATATGAAAGATTGGAACAAGCATATTTGGATTCTATCAAAACCTTACGTTATACTATTGAAGCAAAAGATGAATATACAAGAGGCCATTCTGATAGAGTTGCTGCTTTTTCAGTTCTTATGGGGAAAAAACTTGGTTTATCAGAAGAGGATTTACATACTTTAGAAATTGGTGGATTATTCCATGATATTGGGAAAATTGGTGTTCCAGATAGTATTTTATTAAAAGATTCAAAATTAACTGATGAAGAATATTCTCAAATAAAACAACATCCAAATATTGGTGTTCATATCTTATCAAATGCTTCTATATTTGATGATATCTTACCAATTGTGGAACATCATCATGAAAAATATGATGGAACAGGATATCCTGGAAAACTTGCTAGTAATCAAATTCCATATTTAGCAAGAATTACATCTATTGCAGATAGTTTTGACGCTATGGCTTCGAGAAGGGCTTATCGTGATTCCCTAGATATAGATACAATTATTTCTGAATTTGAAAGGTGCAAAGGTACACAATTTGACCCAGAATTAGATGACTTATTTTTAGATATTTTAAAGAATCATTTTGATGAGATAAAAGAAATACAAGAAAAATATAAATCAGACCAATAAGAATGTATCAAAGAGGACAGACTTACTGGAAATCCTAGTTAAGCATATATGATATAAAAAAATGAATCGATTTTGCGTATCTAAATTTGAAGATAGAAATTGTTAAAAAAAATATGAGGGATGTTCATTTTTAATGAAAGCGGCTCATATTTTTTTATACAAGTTCTACGAAAAATTTAGCTTATACAAAATCGTGAATGGCTTTATATCATATATGCTTAACTAGGATTTCCAGCAGGTCTGTCCCTTTTGACCAATTTTTGTCCATTTTGGCATGTCCCTAACATTTCATAGAAAGTCCAACCTTTTGTCTTTCTTGATCAATCTTAATAACTTTAACTTTTACAATATCCCCTACTGACACAATCTCTGATGGGTTTTTGATAAATTTATCACTCATTTCTGAAATATGAACAAGTCCATCATGTTTTACACCAATATCTACAAATGCACCAAAATCAATAACATTTCTAACAGTTCCTGTTAATACCATGCCCTCTTTTAAGTCTTCTAATTTTAATACATCACTTCTTAATATTGGTTTCGGCATATCTTCACGCGGATCTCTTCCTGGTTTTGACAATTCTTCAATAATATCTGTTAATGTCATTTCCCCTATGTTTAATTCTTTTGCCATTTCTGGTATATTGACATTTTTTAATTTCACTCTTAATTGTTCTAATTTTTCTTTATCTTTTAAATCTTGTTTATCAAAACCTAATTGTGCTAATAATTTTTCTGTTACTTCATAACTTTCTGGGTGTACTGCTGTAATTTCTAATGGATTATCTCCATCAAATATTCTTAAAAATCCAGCACACTGTTCAAATGCTACTTTTCCTAATTTTGAAACCTTTAGCAATTCTTTCCTATTTTTTAATTTTCCATTTTCATCTCTGTATTTTACAATGTTTTTAGCTATTGTGTTATTGATACCTGAAACATAAGAAAGTAATGATGGCGTAGCAGTGTTTACATCAACTCCTACTTTATTAACACTATCCTCTACAACACCTGTTAAACTTTCTTGTAATTTCTTTTGATTAACATCATGTTGATATTGCCCTACACCAATCGCTTTGGGGTCTATTTTTACTAATTCTGCTAATGGGTCTTGTAAACGTCTAGCAATAGAAATTGCTCCTCTGATAGATACATTGATATCTGGATATTCTTCTGTTGCTAGTTTTGATGCAGAATATACAGATGCTCCTGCTTCGCTAACAATCACATAATGAACATCTCTTGAAGCTTCTTTTATCATCTCTGCTACAAACATTTCTGATTCTCTTGAAGCAGTTCCATTTCCAATAGCTATCATATCAATTTTATCTTTTTCAATTAATGTTAATAATTCTTTTTTTGCACCTTCCACATCATTTTGTGGTTCTGTTGGATATACAGTGGTATAATCTAATAATTTTCCTGTTTCGTCAATAACGGCAATTTTACATCCTGTTCGATATGCTGGGTCAAATCCCATAACGGTTTTCCCTTTAATTGGTGCTCCTAATAATAATTGTTTTGAATTTTTACCAAATACTTTTATCGCTTGATCTTCTGCTTTTTCTGTTAAATCTGAACGAATTTCTCTATCAATTGATGGTTCTATCAATCTTTTAAAACTATCTAAAATGGTATCTTTTAGCATTTGAGTAAATTGTGTTTCATCTTTTATGATGTCTCTTTCCATATAAGTTAATAGTTTATCTTCTGGTTTTTCAATTTTTACTTTTAGAAAATTTTCTTTCTCCCCTCGATTGATTGCCAATATTCTATGACTTGGTATGTATTTTATGGCTTCTTGATATTCGTAATACATTTCATAATTTGATTTTTCTTCTGGCTTTACAGCTTTTGTTTGAATCATTGCTTCTCTATAACAGATTCTCTTGATTTGTTTTCTATATTTACTATTATCAGAAATATCTTCTGCAATAATGTCTAAAGCTCCTTGTACTGCCTCTTCTGCTGTTGCTACTACTTTATCTTTATTCTTCTTATCCTCTTCTGATAAAGTATCTATATTCACATATTGTTTTGCAATTTCAAGAATTGGTTTTGTTTCTTTTTGCTCTATAATTATGGTTGCTAATGGCTCTAAACCTTTTGCTTTGGCAACTGTTGCTCTTGTCTTTTTCTTTTGCTTATATGGTCTATAAATATCTTCTACTTCTGCCAATGTTTTACAAACGGCAACTGCTTGTAAAATTTCATCTGTTAATTTTCCTTGTTCATCAATAGATTTTATAACTTCTTCTTTTCTTTGCTCTAAATTTCTTAAATAATTTAGTCTTTCGCCTAAGTCTCTTAGAATTTCATCACTTAGTCCTCCTGTTACTTCCTTTCTGTAACGTGCAATAAAGGGAATGGTATTCCCTTCATCTATTAATTTTATTGTAGCTTCTACTTGTTTTTGTTTAATATTTAATTCTTCTGCAATTGTATTAATAATTTTATCCATTTTCGTTTCCTTTCTATTCTTCTTCAAAAATCGTATCATCCTTTTGTACCCAGTTTTCTACTTCCTGTACTCTATATTCTTTTTTTGTATCTCTCATAATTACTTTTTCAATTCCAGCATTAATAATCATTCTTTTACAAAAAGAACATGGTTCGTTATCTGTTACATATTCCCCATTTCGTTGATTGATTCCCACTAAATACAATGTAGCTCCTATCATATCCTTTCTCGCTGCACTAATAATAGCATTTTGTTCACTATGTACTGATCGACATTTTTCATATCCTTTTCCACTAGGCATTTCATATTTTTGCCTTGTACAATATCCTAAATCAATACAATTCTTTCTCCCTCTTGGCGCACCAGAATATCCTGTTGAAATGATCTCATCGTTTTTTACAATAATACTTCCATAATTATTTCTTAGACAAGTTCCTCTTTCGGCTACACTTTCTGCAATATTTAAATAATAGTTTATTTTATCAACTCTTTGCATTTTTATCACATTCCTTTCAAAAGGATTTTATCTTGACCACATACAAATTTTTCCATATATAACAAGGTTAGGCTTATTCTACTCCTAAATACTCATTATAAGTAATTTCTCTGTCAATGATTTTTCCATCTTCTTTAATATCAATAATTCTATTGGCAACAGTTTGCGTTAATTCATGATCATGGGATGTAAATAACATATTTCCTGTAAATCGTTTCATACCTTCATTTAATGCTGTAATACTTTCCATATCTAAATGGTTTGTTGGCTCATCAAATATTAAGAAATTTGCTCCTGATAACATCATTTTTGATAATACACATCTTACTTTTTCTCCTCCGGACATCACTTTTACTTGTTTTAATGCCTCATCTCCTGAAAACAACATCCTTCCTAAAAAGCTTCTTACATATGTTTCATCTGGGTCTTTAGAATATTTTCTAAGCCATTCTGTGATATTTTCATCTGTTTCAAATAAATAATTATTATCCTTAGGGAAATATGATTTTGTGATGGTTGTCCCCCATACCAATTCCCCTTCATCTGGTTCTAGTTCTCCTTCTATAATTTGGAATAACACAGTTTTTGCTAGTTCATTATCTGCTAAAAAAGCAATTTTATTTCCTTCTTTTACATCAAATGAAATCTTATCTAATAATTTCACACCATCAATTGTTTTCGATATATTTTTTACTTGTAAAATTTCTCTTCCTGGTTCTCTATCTGGTTTAAAGTCTACATATGGGTATTTTCTATTAGATGGTTTAATTTCTTCTAATTCTATTTTTTCTAATGTTTTCTTTCTTGAAGTTGCTTGTTTTGATTTTGATGCATTGGCACTAAATCTAGCAATAAACTCTTGTAACTCTTTTATTTTTTCTTCTTTTTTCTTATTTTGTTCTCTTGCTTGTTTTAATGCTAGTTGACTTGACTCATACCAGAAATCATAGTTTCCTGGATATACTTTTATCTTTCCAAAATCCACATCTGCAATATGTGTACATACTTTATTTAAAAAATATCTATCGTGTGATACAACAATGACTGTATTTTCAAAATCCATTAGAAAATCTTGTAACCAATTAATACTTTTCATGTCTAAGTCATTGGTTGGCTCATCTAATAATAAAACATCTGGATTTCCAAATAAGCTTTGTGCTAATAGGACTTTAACTTTTTCTTTTGCTTCAATTTCTTTCATGTATTTATAGTGATTATCTGGTATAATTCCTAAATCATTCAATAAAATCGCAGCATCTGATTCTGCATTCCAACCATCTAATTCTGCAAATCTTTCTTCTAGTTTTGCAGCTTCCATACCATCTTCTTCTGAAAAATCTGGTTTTGCATAAATAGCTTCTTTTTCCTTCATAATGTCATATAGCTCTTTATTCCCCATAATAACTGTATCCATAACTGTATATTCTTCAAAAGCAAAGTGGTCTTGTTTTAATACAGATAGTCTTTCACCTTTATCTAAACTAACATCACCTTTACTTGGTTCTATTTCTCCTGATAATACTTTTAAGAAAGTAGATTTTCCTGCACCATTTGCTCCAATAATTCCATAGCAATTTCCTTTTCCAAAATTTATATTGACATCCTCAAATAACACTCTTTTTCCAAATCTGACTGTGACTCCATTTGCACTTAACATGTATTTCATTCCTTTCTTTTAGGCTAAATACATTTACTATGTATATGAAATAGCCTTTTATTATATCGTTGGTATTATATACTATTTTATGATATTTTTCAAGGATTTTACATACGGAAATAGGGGAAAGAAAGGTTACTGTTCAACCCGAGGTTCACTATATAGTATTTTGAGACACTGCGTAAGCGACCAAACGAACGAATGTGAGTGCGATTGGAGCAACCTACATTTATATTTTCATTAATAAGTTGCGACACACAAAGTGTAAGAAATACTATATAGTGAACCTCGGGTTGAACAGTAACCTTTCTTTCCCTAATTTTATCTATATTATGTTTTACAGATTTGTTTATATCAAATGATTAATCATCAAATAATAACTTAATACCCCATAAACCAGATAATCCCACTAGTCCATATACAATTCTTGACCATATTGTCATGTCTCCAAATATTAGTGCTACTAAGTCTAATTCAAATAATGCAATTAATCCCCAATTGATTGCACCAATAATAATTAAAACTAATGCGATTTTATCTATTACTTTCATTGCATTTCCTCCTTTTACTGTATTTTTATATTATTTTAACCTTTTTTCTTTTTATTTATACATTTATTGAAAATTTTTCTTTTTTATGATAATTTGTAAATAGAAATTTAAACTTTTAATATAAACAAATATACTACCATTCAAAATGAAAATAGTTTTTTATTTAACAATGAAGGAGGAAAAATATTTGAGTAGAAACCAAAGAAATCGTAGAAAACGTAAAAATATTGTACTAGATGATACCAAAAAAATCACAAGTATCCTAATAAAAGTCGTGTTGGTATTACTTGTTGTCTTTCTCATTGTTGCCATATTTCATATTGTAAATAATTGGATGAAATATCGCTCTATCACAAATCAATATCTTGAAACTGCAAGTAATGTGGAAGAAAACACGGATGGTCTTGATGATACTACACAAAATACGACTGAAGATACTACTTTTCATTTAACAGCTTTAGGAGATATTATGTGCCACAACACACAATACATGGATGCATATCATACAGATACTGGTGAATATGATTTTTCATATGTATTTAAAGATGTTGAATATTATATAAAAAATTCCAATATTACTATTGCCAATTTGGAAACAACTTTTGCAGGCGAAGAAGTGGGATATAGTAATTATCCTAGATTTAATACGCCTGATGCTTTAGCATATAATCTAAAAAAATTAGGTGTCGATGTTGTTTCTACTGCTGGTAATCATAGTCTAGATTATGGTTTTGATGGATTATCAAGAACCATTGATGTTTTAGATAGAGCAGATATCACCCATGTGGGAACTTATCAGACACAAGAAAAACGAGATACAATTGTATTTAAGTATGTAAAAGGAATTAAAATTGCTTTTCTAAATTATACTTATGGTACAAATGGAATTACCATTCCTTCTGACAAATCTTATTGTGTTAATTTAATAGATAAAGATGTCATCAAAAATGATATTGAAACTGCTAAATCGCAAGAGGCAGATATCATTGTTGCTTCTGTCCATTGGGGGAATGAATATAGTACAGTTCCAAATGACACACAAAATGAACTTGCTGATTTTCTTTTTCAAAATGGTGTCAATATTATTTTAGGTACACATCCTCATGTTTTACAAAAAATGGAGAAAAAAACTGTTGCCTTAGAAGATGGCTCAACACAAGATGGTTTCATCATTTATTCTTTAGGAAATTTTATTAGTGATCAAAACGCTGATAACACTAGAACCTCTATTATTTTAGATTTGCAAATCACAAAGCATATTGATGATTCTGTTACCATAGATTCTGTAAATTATATACCAATATATATGTATAAGAATTCTACGGCAAGTACACAAAAAATGAAGCTATTAGATATCAAAAAAACGGTATCTTTATATGAAGATGGCTCTGATACTTCCATTGGAGAAACTATGTATACTTTTTTGAAGAAAGAATTAGATATGATTTCTAAAATTTTGAATACACATGAATAGCAAGTTAAAAATACAAGTTAAAAATTTTTGAAAATCAAATCGTTTTGCCTTTTATAAAATGTGAATATACACAAAAATGTTAGGTTTTCTGCAACCTAACATTTTTTAATGATATTTTATTTATGATATAAATACAAGAAAAGATCGAGCTCACACGGAAACTTGTTTAATTCAACATATCTTTTCTCTTTAACCACCATGTTACCACTAATGTTAATATGACAGCAATTAATACCATGATAATAAACCCTATTGGACTATTTTCAAAAGGTAATTGTACATTCATTCCCCAAAAACTAGATATCATTGTTGGAATAGCAAGTACAATGGTAATCGAAGTTAAAAATTTCATCACACCATTCAGATTATTTGAAATGATAGAAGCATATGCATCCATTGTTCCATTTAAGATATTGGTGTAAATTTGTGCCATTTCTATTGCTTGTCTATTTTCGATAATAGCATCTTCTAATATGTCTTCATCATCATCATATAATTTTACGAATTTTCCTCTCATGGTTTTTTCCATGACAATTTCATTTGATTTTAATGAAGTGGCAAAATATACCAATCCTTTTTCTAAACTTAGTAATTTTAATAACTCTTTATTTTTCATAGAATTTTTTAAAATATATTCCGCAATTTCTGTTTCTTTATTAATTTGTTTTAGATAATTTAAGAAATATGAAGAATTTAAGTAAAAGATTTGAAAAATAAACCTAGTCTTTTTATATGTCTGGAAATTTTTAATCTTTCTTTTTTCAAAATCTTCTATAACTTTATTTTTTCTTAAAGATACTGTTATAAAGAAATCATCTCTTACCACAATCATTCCTAATGGCATTGTTGTATAAATTTCATTATCTTCACTTTTTTCAATAATCGGTACATCCACTACAAAAAGAATGGTATTGTCATCTTCTTCCATATCAATTCTGGCTTTTTCTTCATAGTCTAATGCATCTCTTATAAAATCTTCTTGAATATTAATACTTTCACATACTCTTTTTATTTCATTTTCGGAGGGATTTACTAAATTAATCCAGCTTCCTTTTCTAAACTCTTTGATTTCTTCTAATTTGTTTGTTTCCATATTTGTGTTATAAATTTTTAGCAAATCTCTCACCCCTTTTTAAAATTTACATAACTTGTATTAAAAAACAAAAAAATAAATCTAATGTCTTCATCTGTATTTAGATTTACTTTTATTTATTGTAGTGGTGCGCCATAGAGGGATCGAACCTCCGACCATCAGATTAAGAGTCTGCTGCTCTACCAACTGAGCTAATGGCGCATTTTCATATAGACATATATAATTATACTACTTTTTTTGCTTTTGTCAATGGAAAACACTGTTTTTTAACAAAGAACTTTAGGGACAGTCCTTAAAGTTCATACACGATTCCAGTTTTTCGTTTTATATTTTTTACAATATCCATATTTATAAAATAAGATGATTTTATTCTAAAAAAAGAGAACTTTAAGGACTGTCCCTAAAGTTCATCTTGTTCTGAATCTTGTGTTTCTTCTGGTTCTTGTGTTGAAGGGGTTTCTTCTGGATTTACATCTACTGGTACATTCTCTGTTGGCGTATTTGTTACAGGTGGTGTGGTAACAGTTGGTGTATTGGATTGAGAACTACTTGCTGCTGTACCCCTGTTTACAATTTTTTGCATTGCACTATAAGTATCTTTAGAAAGTAATTGTGTTGAAATAATTTTTCCATTTTGCATCTTTGTCATATATGTCTTGCAAACTAGCCCGTTAGCTCCTTTTTGCTTTACAACTTCTTTTCCTTTTGCTAGACTAGAGTCTTCAACATATTTGGTTGTATATGGTATTGTTGATACGATTTCTGTTCTAAATGAATATGTATATTCTCTATCTGCTTCTTTGATACCATATATTGAAATTGTTGCTACTCCGCTTTTAGCAGAAGCTACAATCCTTACTGGGTATGTTCTTGTATTTTTAAATCTAAAGTCGGTTAATCCATATACGACAGTTGCATCTCTTCCCTCATCTACATATGATGTTACAAACTGGTGATTTCTTCTTTCTACAATTTCCATATCTGACATTAAAGCTGCATTATATAATGTTGATGAAATTTGACAGATACCTCCTCCTAGTCCATCTACAACTTGACCATTTTCATATATTTTTGCATTTCTATATCCTGCTGCATAAGTTCTTGGTCCTAATGTTTCATTATATGAAAAAGTTTCTCCTGGCATAATGACTTTTCCATTTAATTTTTGACAAGCTAACACCAGATTTGTTGTTCTATCTTTATCACTAGCATCATACCTCGTTGAAAAAGTTGATAGTCTGTCTGGGAATGCTTCTGTTCCAATCTGTTCTATTGTTACTTTTGGTTTTGTTATAATCAACGGAATAATATATTCTTCTTTTTCCTCGGCTGCAATGATTTCTTTTGCTTTTTCTACATCAAAATCAATTCCTTCTACTTCTGGGTAAATAGTAAATGGGTCTTTCGTATAATAAGCATCTTGCGGTTCTTGATAAACTTCACTATGTATTTTATCTATGTCAATCTCTTGAGGCGTTTTAGTTTCCACTGGGATTTCAATAACATTTTCTGTTTCATGAATATCATTTAACATGTCTTTTACTTGATTTAAAAGCGTATCTGTGCTAACAACAATTCCCTCTTTTCCTCTAGTGATAATTAATTCATCATCTTCTATGCTATAACTAGATTCTATCATAATTCCTGGAAGATTTGCTCCTATATCATTAATTGTTTGTTTAGTTGTTTCTTCATTCATTATCATCTCTACATCAAAGTCTCTTTTTCCAATTAATGTTCCTAATATATGATAATTATTAATAAATATATTTCCATCTCTTCCTAAAGAATATGCTTCATTTACGGCTTTTTCTATATCATATTTTACTTCCATCAATGTTGCATTTAATTCTGACTCAAAATCTTGATATTGTAACATAATATTTTTTTCCATTTTCTCTGCATATGTTGTTTCCATTTTTGTAATGGCCTCTTCTTTTGTTAAGCCCGAAACTTCTATGCCTTCTATGGTAACACCACTAATAATTTTTTGATTATTAATATTTGTTAATGCAAACACCGTAGAAAATAGTAATGCGATAATTGCTATAATGATAATAGAAATTACAATTTTTTTGACTTTCCTTGTGTGTTTTTTCTCTATCTCATTTTCTTGTTTATCTTCTTTATTTTGCTTCTTTTTTTCTTTACCTTTTTTTTCTTCTTTCTTAGAAACTTTCTTAGAAGGTTTTAAATCTTTTTCCTCTTTTTTTTCATTTTGTACATCCTCTTTTTTTTCTTGTTGATGTTCTTTTACATTTTCTTTTTGTTCCAATACTTCGGGTTCTTCTACTTTACTTTCAACAGTTTCTTCTTCATTCAATTTTTTTTCTTCTTCCTCCTCATGTAGGACATCTACTGCATTATTTTTTTCTTCTTGTAACTTTTCTTCCATTTCATCTTTTGATTTCAAGTCTTTCTCCTCCATTAAATCTTCTTTCATACTATCTTCCCCTTTTCCTCTATTTAAATCTTATCATATTCTTACTTTTTTGACAATATATTTATTCTCTTTAAAATACATTTTCTATGCTTATATATCTTATTCAGTGTAGCTTTTCCTCATTCACATATTTGTTACAAAATAATTACAAAAAGATTACATTTTCGATATTTTGTTTATTTTTAGAAAAAATACTTGAAGAATGTAAAATTTAATACTATAATATCTTTAGCAAAAGATAAGCAAGGAGATTTAAAAGATGGAATTAACAAAAAATATTTTTTTTAATACTGATAAATTAGTTGAAAATACAAAAGTTAAAATTTCATATACAGGTCAATTATTTCAAGATGCTTCTAAAGAAGTATCTATTCATTATGGATTTGGAGATAATTGGGATAATGTAAATGACATTGCTATGGAAAAAACAGATTTAGGTTTTCAAGCTGAAATTACATTAGGCGAAGGTTCTACTTTTAATTTCTGTTTTAGAGATGAAAATAACCGTTGGGATAATAATAATGGTCAAAATTATATATTTACATTAGAAAAACTTCCAACAGAATTATTAGTTCTAGATGATGAACCAACTGCATTAAGTTCTCCTAGAAAATTAAGAAGAGCTTACTTATGGAGTAAAAAAATTCGCTTAGCTGTATACAAAATTATTACATATCTTCCAAAAATTATTTCTGGAAATTACAAGAAAAGAGCAACAAATAATAATGAAGAATAAATTAGAAGAGGCTTTCATGCAAGCCTCTTTTTTGTTGAATTGGTTATATCAAAAAATTGATTTTTCTTTTGAGAATAAATGATTATAAATTATCTTTTAGTTTTACTATATATTTTTTTATATTTTCTCACTACTATTCTACTTATATGAATACAAAGTTAGGTAATTACCCATCCTCCATTTATTGAAATAACTTGACCAGTTGTAAATTCATCTTCTACTAGCCATTTAACACATTTAGCAATATCTTCTGGTTTTCCTATCCTTTCTAGCGGTGTTTCTTCTTTTATTTCTTCTATTTCTTCTTTTGAATATTTTTCATTCATATCTGTATCTATATAGCCTGGAGCAATTGAATTTACCCTAATATTAGAAGGTCCTAACTCTTTTGCTAAAGCTTTTGTCATTCCATCTACTCCTGCTTTTGAAGCAGAATATGCCACAGCACAAGAACCACCATTAATACCATAAATGGAAGAAATATTAATAATGCATCCTTGCTTTTGGTTTATCATATATTTTACTACTTCTTGTGTCATACAAAAAGCAGAATACAGATTTACTTTTATAACATCATTCCAATCTTCATCTGTGATATCTTGGAATAGTTTCTCTTGGTCAATTCCTGCATTATTAATCAATATATCAATTTTGCCATATTTTTTTATCGTTTCATTCACTAACTTTTTTACTTCTTCTCTTTTAGATACATCTGCTTTAAATATATCTATTTGGATATTTTCTTTTTCTAGGTCTTTTTTTAACTGTTTTGCTTTTTCTTCTGAATGATTGTAATTTGCAATTACTTTTATGTTTTCTCTTGCTAGTGTTTGTACGATGGCTTTTCCGATTCCTCTAGAACCACCTGTTACAATTGTTACCTTTTCCATACAGATTACCTCTTCTCTCTTTATTTGTAAATATTCTATCATCTTTTATTATCAATGACAAGCTTATGTCTATCTATACTTGCACATTTTCAATTCTTAACTTTTTTATATGTTTATAACTTACATAAACAATGACAAACATCAAGGTTGTTATCGAAATGATTTTTGAGATATACATGTAACTTGTCCCTGTATATTCTACTATAATTTCTGCTCTTTCCATTTCTGGTAAAGAAATTGCTAGAAAACCATTATCACTTTCAAAACTTTCTATTGTTTCATCATTTATCATTATTTTATAACCAGGATAATAGATATATGGAAATTCTAAAATCGTTCCACCCTCTACTCCTTCTATTTTACAAGTGAAACTTTGACCATTTTTATTTACTTCCTGTATATTTCCGAGTTCCTTTTATTGCATAAACCGTATCTTCTCTTGTCCTTATATATTCTCTATTTTCATTACTTTTTACAGGTAAGTATTCTCCTTTTCCCATTCCTATTATTGTATCTCTTTCATTTGCTGTCACTTTCCCAATTGTATATTGCTCAATCTCTTGTATTTCTAAATCAATTTGTAGCATTGGTATAATCATTCCTGTGTAGAGAATACAAACACTAGAGATAACAACAATATCTTTATAATTAAAAAACTTGATAATGGTTCCCATATTAATTGCACAAATCACTGCTAAAAAGAAATTTGAAAATAGCAACATCCTCCACTTGAATTGTATAATCTGAAAAATATCTTCAAATATTCCCCATGGGAATTGTTTTACCGTTATTACCGTAGATAGGATTCCTAAAGCCAAAAACAAGATATATTCTTTTTTATATATTTTATTTATTTTTTTCTTTATAACAAATATGGATAGGCAAACCATGATTAAAATGGGTATTCCTATTTCAAATATATGGGTTACCTCTTCTTCTTTCCTATTTGTATATAGTAATGACTTTATATCTAAACCGCTTTCATTAAAAGATTCTGTTGTTGCCATACCACCTTTTTGATATACTACATAATCAGCAGAAAAATAAGTTTCTAACATGGGCATCCAGAAAAATGCACTGATACCTATCATACATACTATGGAAATTCCTAATTGTTTTAATATTTCTTTATCTTTTAATTTTGAAATATTGATACACAGATATACACAAGCCATAATAGCGGTTAATACTGTCATTAAAATATGTGTCAAAATCAAACCGAACCGCTCCTATACATAATATCCATTTTCCATTCTCTTTTTGAAATATTTTATATAGTCCCCAAAATACAAGCGGAATAAACATATAGCTTAAAAATTCTCCTAAAGCATTTCTAATATACATATCATTTAAATGATACGGCATTACCATATATATAATTGCTGCAAGGATGCCTATTTTTTTGCTCTTTGTTAATGCTTTTACAAACCAGTACATCGTTATTCCGAGAAAAGAAAAGCCCTATAAATAAAGTTAATTTATATCCTCCTATAAAACTGGTGGTAATATATTTTCCTATTAAAATGAATATAGTCGAAAAATTTCCATAAAATAAATCCCAACTATATCCGAATCCATTTGTTAAGCTCGATAAAACCTCTGTATGTTCACCATTCATATTTGCTAAATACGTCGCATATGCTCTAGCAATGTGTTGAATCCCATCATCATAATATATATATATATCTTCAATAAAAAGTGGAACAGATAAAATACTTGCAACTATTAAGATGATGAACACATATGTATATTTTTTTAATTTTTCTTTCATTGATTTTCCTTTCTTTTTTAGATTTCCTCTTTATTTCGTAAATAGTTTTTTATAGCTTATCATAATTTTTTTAAAAAATATAGATGTTATTATAAAAATCAATTGCTTAAATATGATAGATATTTTTAAATATCTGTATCTAAAATTTTATTTTTATGATATAGTTAACTCATAGGGGGAAATCATAATGAAAAAATATTTAATAATTATCCTAGCAATCATATTATTCATCATGATGTATGCCATTTTTATAATTTACCATGGTAATCTAAAAAATGATTCTATAACTGATTCTAGTATACTACCTATCGAAAATGCATTAGAAATAAAAAATTACAATCTCTTTTCTAGTAATGCTGTTTCTATTTCAGATTTAGATAGGATAAATAATATTTATTATAAAAAAATTTCTAATTATGAAGAATATCAAATTTATAAAAATAAATTTGCAGATATATTAGATATGACTATTGCGGATTTTGAAAATACTTTTATGATAATAACATATACGGAAAATGTATCGGCTTCTCACCTAGTTCCTTACAAAATTGATATTAGAGATAATACCTTATATTTAGGTATGGAAAAAAATTTTTCAAAAAACCAAAACAATGCCCAATCTTCTATCATATTACCTAAAGAAGCAAATGTGGATAATACCATCATCTACCAATGTATTGATTTTACATTTCCAACAGATACATATGCTGATATCACATCACTTCCTGAAGACTATCCTTTGGAACAAGCCCAAAAAGATTTTTGTTATATCTCTTATAAAGATGGACAAGTTTACAATGATGATATATTGACTTCTTTTCTAGATGCTGTTAATCATAATGAAGATTATTATATACGCATGATTAGATATTCATCTGACAATCAAACTATCATTACAGATGTATATTATTCTTCTGAAAATCAAGTATTTTATGTATGTCAAGATGGTTCAAGAGCTTTCCCTCAAACCACCTTTAATTACTATACATTTACATCATTAGAAAAAAGATTTTATAATTCTTTTACGAATCGCCCTGTTTATTATCTAACAGATGAAACACAATATGATTTTGTTTTATATACGGATTAAAGTAATTCCAAAAGTATTTCTTATTGTAATAGTGATAACATTTTATAAATCTTAGTTGTATAGAGCAGAAAATATATAGTTCTGCTCTATTTTTTTATTTTACTTAACATTATTAAAAACTTCAATTCCTAATATCTCTATTATAGTTCCATTCTCGTACATTGTCTCTAAATCCCCTGTTAATCTATGAACATCTGATATTTTGTAAAGTATCGCTTTATATTCAACTGTTCCACCATCATTTAAATGCATCGGTATAGGTATTAATAAAATTAACAAAATAACGATGATTATCAATATTATTGTTTTCTTCTTCATACTATCACCCTACAAATTAATTTTTATCTGTGAAAAATAATGAATCTATAATAAAATCTCCAACATTTTCCCATTCATCTCTCAAGGCTTCCGTACAATTAAAGGTAATAATGACTAATTTATCTTCATAAGAAAAACAAATCATGTTATTGTAAATATTCGTATCTGTCGCATGACTCATTAATTTAATTTGACCTACATTATGCCCATCTACGGTATAATAATTTGTACTTATTATTTCACTATTATTCTTCATAATATCTTCCATTTGATTATTAAAATCAGCTATTTCATCATTTTTCATGCTATTTTCTGTCATATGAATGACAATATTAATGTTTATCTCATCATTCGAAAATACTATATTAGGTATATCTCCACTATATTTTTGTATGATGGTATCATAATCTAGTTGCTGAAAATTCGTTGGGATTTTTAAGAAAAATTTATTATCTTCTACATGTGTATATTGTGTTTCTATTTGTTCCCCACCTTTGGTTTGTGTTATTAATGTGTCTAATTCTTCACTTCTTTTTTCTAGTTGTTTTGTATCATTATTCACTATAACTTGAATGATAATACATACTGCAATAATTATAATACAAATTATATTAAAAATTATCATTCCAATTTTCTTTTTATTTTTCATAAAAACATCTCCTATCAAAATTGCTAATTGTTTTTATTAGCATTTTCCTTTTTTTATTCTTCCTGTAACTAGAATCATTCCAAAATGAAAGTATTTAAAATATTTCTTTTAAACATTTTTAAATTATCTTTAATTTTGATGTTTATATGATATCATAAAAGAAGAAAATAGTATATAAAAAAGTCCAATTTCACAGGGTCATTTCATGAGTTATAAAAAATATTATAAAAATAAATTTTTTTGTAACAAAATTACAATGAAGGAGACTAAATAAATGAAAGGGGGAAATGTTATGCAGAATATAAATGAAATATATAACAAATACGGACAAACTGTTTATAAATATGTATTCTGCTTAACTGGAAATGAAGATATAACTGAAGAGATTGTTCAAGAAACTTTTTTGGTAGCTGTACGAGATATAAAAAAGTTCAGAGGGGAATGTAAAATTTCATCTTGGCTATGCCAAATTAGTAAATATATATGGTATAAGAAATTAAAAAAAGAAAAAATAAAGAAAGAAATACCAATAGATATATTACAGGATTCTCTATTTATAGAAGATTCCATAGAGGAAAACTTTTGTAATAAAGAAAATAAAATACAATTATTTAAAAAAATACAAAGTCTTGATGAAGATACTAGAAATGTAATGTATTTAAGAATATTTGGTAATTTTGAGTATAATGAAATAGCCGAGATTATGAATAAAACATCCAATTGGGCAAGGGTTGTATTTTTTCGTGGTAAGCAAAAATTAAAGGAGGAACTAGATAAATGAAAAATGAGTGTGATATTGTTAAAGATTTACTTTTTAGTTATCATGATGGTGTTTTAAGCAATACATCAAAAGCATTCGTGGAGGAACATTTAAAAACTTGTAAAAGTTGCAATCATATTTTACAAGAAATAAAGTTAGAAAATCAAAAGAAAAAGCCATTAAAAGAAATTGATATTTTTAAGAGGATTAGAAAAAAAATAACTAAAAGAAATATCATTATTTTAATCAGTTTACTATTTTTATTGTTAGTCATTATATTCAATATATTTGTTTTTAGAAATTACAATGAAATTGCTTCTACAATGGAAATATATTTACAAGATGATATAACAGAAGAACAGATAGAAAATATTAAAAATACAATAATAGGAACAAGTGATAATATTGAACTTGAATATGTTTCAAAAGAAACAGCACTAGAAAGAATGAAGAATAATTTTAAAGACAATCCTGATTTGTTAAGTGGGTATAACAAGGAAAATAACCCTATTCCTGCATCTATTGAAATAAAAACAAATACAGAAATTCAAACAATAGTAGATAATATACAAGATATGCCAGGAATAGCTCATATAAAAACTCATATCAATTATAATCCATATCAATTATTTTTCTATACAATTTTTAATAAGTAGATTTATTATAAAAATTAACTTTTATTATATAAAATGTTTGATACTATAAAAATAACCCAAAAACAGTAATTAGTCGATAGAGCGGATTCGTGGTCTGCTCTATTTTTTACAAAAAAAATCTGTGCATTCGTGGTACACAGACAACTAAATTGAACAACTGCGATTCAATGTTCATTTATTTTGTAATTAAATGATAATATATGATTTAAAATTTGTCAAATTTAATTTCAAATTCATGTTATTAGCACTTTCATCATTATTATATGTAAATTAAAAAAAGCAATACTTTAATAATATTTTTACAAAATAGTTAATGAAAAAAGAATAAAAATTATTCCAAAAAATTGATTTTGAGCATAAAAAAAGCCAATCATCAAGAGCTTCCCTCAAAACGAATGACCTTTTATAATGGAGCCACTTCCCAGATTCGAACTGGGACCCTCGCATTACAAGTCAACAGTCTTTTATTGACTTTATTATTCTCAATTACTTGATATTACTATAATAGCAGACTTTTGCAAGTTTTTCAAGTAAAATAAAAAAGTTTAAAATAGTTTAAAGAGATTTAATTAACTTTATATAAAACCATTTTAGTTTGTGTTTTTGGGGATTTTGTGGGGACTTTCCTTATAAAATAATTCTAATTGGAACGATAATATGCCAACAGAGATAAAATAAAAAAGTAATATCCAACAAAAAGATGTTTAGAGAGATGAAGAATTTGAAGAAATTACATTTAATAATTTTTAATAGTATGGTATAATCTTGGCAAATAGTAATTTGTAGAGATGAGAAGAGTATTTATGAATAAAAAGTTAGTTAAGGAATTTTTAATAATAACATTTGTTATAATGCTAATATTTTGGGGTGGTTGTGCTTTAATTAGTCAAATATTTAACTTGACAATAAATA
>CALXQV010000025.1 GCA_944390535.1 uncultured Clostridia bacterium
AATAATAAATAAAAAGCAATAAAAAAAGTAGTGCTTTTTTTTGTTGAATAAAAAAAATCGCATTTTCCTAATCAACAAAAAACAACATTGCACAGAAAAATTGCTATGCCATTTTTCGCGTCGACAAATCTTTACGCTTCTTTGAGAACTTAAATATATAGTTAAATTAGAAAAGTAGAGAAAAGTTCTCGCGAAGCGAGATTTGTCCTTGAATAGGAAAAATCGAGTTTTTCCTATTCAAGAACATCACTTCGCTCTAACAAATGCACACAAATTTTACTTGCGTAAAATTTGGCGCCGAACAATGACGCGGGCTAAAAATATTATGAATAGAGAAAATGTTTAAGAAAGCCCGCTATAGTTCTGCCTATTATGCAAATTCTATTTTTTTAAAAATAAAAACTTGAAAAACAGCGAAAAACAATGTAAAATAGTATAGATTATAATCAGAAAAGAGGAAAAAGAATGGTTTTAATAGTGGGGTTAGGCAATCCTGAAAACGAATATGCCAATACCAGACATAATATGGGATTTGATACAATCAATAAGTTAGCAAAACAATATAACATTGAAATCAATAAACATAAATTTAAAGGAATTTATGGAACAGGAATGATTGAAAATGAAAAAGTCATTCTCTTAAAACCACAAACATATATGAACTTAAGTGGAGAAAGTGTCATAGAAGCAATGCAGTTTTATAAAATCCAGTTAGAAAATGTCATTGTGATTTATGATGATATGGATATAGAACCAGGAAAAATAAAAATCAGAAAAAAAGGAAGTGCAGGTTCTCATAACGGAATGAAATCTGTGATTCAGCAGGTAAATTCAGAAGAATTTACCAGAATCAGAGTAGGAATCGGAACACCAGAATATAAAAATGATAGAATTCAATATGTCCTAGGGAAAATTGCATCACAAGAAGATAAACAAAAATTAGAAATGGGAACAAATATGGCAAAAGAAGCAGTTATAGAAATGATAAAACATGGTGTAGATACAGCAATGAATAAATTTAATTAGCAAGAAAGGGAAAACAAGATGTTAGAATTAATCATAAAAAGAATAGAAAAGAAAAGACAGATTGCACTAGTGCAAGATGAAAAATTAGTAGAATATTATGAGGAAACAGAAGAAGATAAAAAAAATGAGGGAAATATTTATATTGGAATGGTAAAGGACATTGTAAAAGGAATGCAAGCAGCCTTTGTAGATATAGGAATTGAAAAAAATAGTTTAATTCATCTAAAAGATATTTTAGAAAAAAAAGACGAAAAGAAAGAAAAACAAAATTTAAGTCAAGATATTGGAACAATTATAAAACCAAATCAAAAGTTATTAGTGCAAATCAAAAAAGATAGCAATGAGAAAAAGGGAGCGAGAATATCAACACATATTAGCTTACCTGGAAAATATATTGTATTTATGCCGAATACAGATATTATTACTGTTTCACAAAAAATTGAAGATAAAGAAGAACAAGAAAGATTAATACAACTGGTACAAAAAACAATTTCAAAGGGAAATGGAGCAGTTATTAGAACTTCAGCAGAAGGAAAAGAAAACGAGATTCTAGAAGATATAAAATATTTAGAAGCAAAATGGGAAAAAATCGTAAAAGATAGTCAAGATGAAAAACAAAAAGCACCTAGACAATTGTATAAAAGTGAAGATGTTGTGGAAAAAATGTTAATGGATTTAGCCAATAAAGGTGTATCGCAAGTAATTGTAAATGATAGTATAGATTATAACGAAATCAATAAACTAAAAACAGAAAATAAAGAATATAAAAGTCTATCAATCTTAGTAAAAAGTGAAGAATCTATCTTTGATACATATCATTTAGAAGAACAAATTCATAAGATGGAAAATAGAAAAATATGGCTAAAATGTGGAGGATTTATTACAATAGATAAAACAGAAGCCTTAACAGCAATTGATGTCAATACAGGAAAATATACAGGAAATAAAACATTAGAAGATACAGTATTTAAAGTTAATAAAGAAGCGACCATTGAAATTGCAAAACAATTAAGATTAAGAGATATCGGTGGAATTGTTATTATCGACTATATTGATATGCAAGAACAAAAAGATAAAAACGAAATAGAGCAATTATTAAAAGAAGAATTAAAAAAAGACAGAAGCAAAACACAAGTAGAGGGATTTACAAAGTTAGACTTAATGGAAATGACAAGAAAACACATATGTAGCCATAAAAATTGAATGTTGGGGACATGCCAAAATGGACAAAAAATGTCCAAAAGGGACAGACCATAAATAGAAATATGCAATTAACTGAAAAATGCAAAAAATAGAGAGGATAGAATAAAAATGAACGTGGGATTTGTATCACTAGGTTGTAGTAAGAATTTAATTGATACAGAATGTTTGGTAGGAACCTTTAAGAAAAATCGATTTACAGTAGTAAATGAGGAAGAAAAAGCAGATATTTTAGTGATAAATACTTGTGGTTTTATAGAATCTGCAAAAGAAGAGGCAATTCATACAATATTAGAAATGGCAGAATATAAAAAGCAAAGATGTCAGTATTTGATTGTTATGGGATGCTTGGTTCAAAGATATTATGAAGATTTAGTAAAAGCTCTACCAGAAGTAGACTTATTTATAAAAATAGAGAATTATGATAAATTATGGGATAAGATAGAAGATTTATTAAAAAAAGGAATCGTTGAAAAGGCAAAAAAAACAAGTAAGAAAATAAGTGAGATTCCACAAATGCCAATGTTGACACAACAAGAATTTTTAAATAGAACATTAACAACAGGGCAAAATTATGCCTATATAAAAATAGGAGAAGGCTGTAGCAATAAATGTACATATTGTGCAATACCATATATTAGAGGTCCATTTGCAAGTAGAAAAATGGAAGATATTTTAGAAGAAGCCAATATGTTAGCAAAAAAAGGTATCAAAGAATTGATTGTAATTGCACAAGATACAACCAAATATGGAATGGATATATATGGAGAATCAAAATTAGCAGAGTTATTAGAAAAACTAAGCCAAATAGAAGGGATTCGATGGATTCGTTTCTTATATGCTTATCCAGAAGGAATTACCAAAGAATTAATCGAAGTAGTGGCGAATAATCCTAAAATTGCAAATTATTTTGATATTCCTATTCAACATATTGCAAACACAGTTTTAAAAAGAATGAATCGAAAAACCAATAAAGAACAAATAGAAAATTTATTAAAAACAATTCGTAAAGAAATCCCAGATGTTGTTTTAAGAACAAGTTTAATTGTAGGATTTCCAGGAGAAACAAAGGAAGATTTTGAAGAATTAAAAGACTTTGTCAAAAAAGCAAAGTTTGATAAATTAGGAACATTTATGTACTCAAAAGAAGATGGAACACCAGCAGAAAAATTACCAAACCAAATTCATGGAAATACAAAAAAAGCAAGATATCATCAAATTATGAAAATACAACAAGAAATTTCAAAAGATATCCAATATACAAAATTAGGAAACATTTATGAAGTATTAGTAGAAGATAGTTCTTTTGATGGAAAATATTATGTTGGTAGAACGATGCAAGATGTACCAGAAATGGATGGACTTGTCTATATAAAACATGAGCCAAATCAAAAATCAGAAAAAGTGATAAACCACTTTATAAAATGTAAAGTGATAAAAGTTAGTGAATATGATGTGATAGCTGAAATGATATAACTACCTAAAGATTAGGTAGTTTTTCTATTGTATAGGAAAAATGGCTTTTTCCTATACAACAAAGAACAACGTTGTACAGAAAAATTGCATAGCAATTTTTCGCGTGGACAAATCTTTATGTTTTTTCGAGAACTTAAATTTATAACTAAATTAGAAAAGTAGAGAAAAGTTCGCGTGAAGTGAGATTTATCCTAGTTTATCAGTTTAATTCTATATAGATTTTTCCAGATAAATGGAAATTACTTGAAAAATCGCATATAATCTAGTATAATATGGATATCGAAAACGAGAAAGAAAAGGTGAAAAAGAATTATGAAAAAAAGAGTATTAACAGGTGATAGGCCAACAGGAAAATTACATATAGGCCATTATTTTGGTTCATTGAAAAAAAGGGTAGAAATGCAAAATAGTGGAGAATATGATATTTATATATTAATAGCAGATGTGCAGGCTCTAACAGATAATTTTAACAATCCAGAAAAAGTAAGAAAGAATGTAAGAGAATTAGCAATGGACTATTTATCATGTGGAATTGACCCAGAAAAAACAACCATATATATTCAATCAATGATACCAGAAACAGCAGAATTAACCGTATATTATTCAAATTTAGTAACGATTGCAAGACTTCAAAGAAATCCAACAGTAAAAACAGAAATTGCACAAAAAAAAGAATTGTTTGGAGAAAGTGTTACTTATGGATTTTTAGGATATCCAGTTAGTCAAGCCGCTGATATTACCACTTTTGAAGGAGAACTGGTCCCAACAGGAGAAGACCAAGAACCATTAATTGAACAATGTAGAGAAATTGTTAGAAAATTTAATAGTATTTATGGCGATGTACTAGTAGAGCCTAAAATTGTGTTATCAGAAGGAAAAAGAATTAAAGGATTAGATGGTAATGAAAAAATGGGAAAATCTCTAGGAAATGCTATCTATTTATCAGATTCAGAAGAAGAAATTATGAAAAAAGTAATGAGTGCTGTTACAGACCCAAATCGAATAAAAAAAGATGATTTAGGAAATCCTGATATATGTATGGTAGCATATTACCATAGACTATTTTCTACAAAGGAAGAAATGGATACAGTATGCGCAGAATGTAGAGCAGGAAAGAGAGGATGTGTAGCTTGTAAAAAACAATTGGCAAACAATATTAGTGAATATTTAAAACCAATTAGAGAAAAAAGAAAATATTATGAAGAACATCCTGAGATAGTGGATAATATCTTAAAGGAAGGTACAAAAAAAGCAAGGAAAACAGCACAAGAAACCATGAGAAAAGTAAAGAAAGCAATGAAATTAGATTATTTTGAATAAAGGAGAAGTACATGTTTACAGATTATACAAAAATCATTATAAAATCAGGAGATGGTGGAAATGGAGCTGTCTCATTTAGAAGAGAAAAATATGTAGCTGCAGGTGGACCTGATGGCGGAGATGGTGGAAAAGGTGGGGATATCTACTTTCAAGTAGATAAAGATAAAAACACCCTAATTGATTTCCGTTACAATAAAAAATTTAAAGCTGGAAATGGTGAAAACGGAAGTGGAAGTCATTGTAATGGAAAATACGGAAAAGACTTATACATCAAAGTTCCCATTGGTACAGTTGTAAAAGATGTGGAAACTGGAAAAGTAGTAGCAGACTTGTCTAATCCAGAACAAACAGAATTGGTTTTAAAAGGAGGAAGAGGAGGAAGAGGAAATTCTCATTTTGCTACTTCTACAAGACAAGCACCTAGATTTTCAGAAGATGGAGATAAAGGAGAAGAAAAAGAAGTTATTCTAGAATTAAAACTATTAGCAGATGTAGGACTATTAGGATTTCCGAATGTAGGAAAATCAACCTTTCTATCTATTGTAACTGATGCAAAACCTAAAATTGCCAATTACCATTTTACGACATTGCAACCAAACTTAGGTGTTGTCAAAACGAAAAATGGTGATGGATTTGTCATTGCCGATATTCCTGGAATTATTGAAGGTGCTAGTGAAGGGGTAGGACTAGGAATTCAATTTTTAAGACATGTAGAAAGAACAAGATTACTACTACATTTCTTAGATGTATCAGGACAAGAGGGAAGAAATCCCATAGATGATTTTTATACTATTAACAAAGAATTAAAAAATTATAGTGAAAAATTAAGTACAAGAAAACAAATTATTGTAGCAAATAAAATAGATGTACAAAATGAAGAGTTGATAAAAGAAGTAGAAACATTAGCCAAAAAAGAAGGGCTAGAACTATACAAAATTTCAGCAGCTACTAAACAAGGTGTACAAGAATTGATTGACCATGTGGCAGAAGTTTTGAAAACTTTACCAAAAGAAGAGTTAGTAGAAATAGAGGATAAAAAAGTATATACATTAGAAGAAAAAGAGGATGCTTGGACAATTAAGATAGAAGATGGTGTGTTTATTGTGTCAGGTAGAGCGGTTCAAAGGCTAATGGGAAGAGTGAATATTGAAGACAATGAATCTATGTATTATTTACAAAAATGCCTAAAAAATATGGGAATTGAAGATAAATTAAAAGAAATGGGCGTATGTGAAGGAGATACTGTTATTTTAGATGATTGGGAATTAGAATGGTATGAATAAAATTTAAAATACTAGTTGACTAATGGGCAAAAAAATGGTATAACTATAAAGTGTTTTTATGGCCCCTTGGTCAAGCGGTTAAGACGCCACCCTCTCAAGGTGGAATCATGGGTTCGATTCCCGTAGGGGTCACCACAAAATTAAAAGGGAGTAGCTTTTAATTACTAATCAACAGTCGCGATAAGTATATCTGGTTAGTAAACTTTATATAAAGTAAGCGAGACTTTTAAAAGGAGAAAATCTTTTTAAAAGTCTTTTTTATTGTATAAGAAACATCGATTTTTATCTTCACTATACATAAGATTTTTGCGTATATATAACAAGGTTAAGCTTCTTATATTTGTGTAATAATTGCAAAGCGATTTTATACATATGTCGAAATCTTTGATCTGGTTATGCACACTTTTTTTATATGGCGAAACAGAGCTATTAGTAAAAATGATTAAATGGAGGGAAGAAAAATGTAAATACATATTTGAAAGTTTCATATTTATACAAAAAATGAAAGAAAAATGTTGATATATTTTCATTATTTGGATAAAATAAAAAAGAAAATATGCAAAAAAAGGAAGAAAAAACGGTAACTCTTATTTTATTCAATCAATTTTAATGCAAAAGAAAGGAAAGAAAAAATGGAAAATAGAAACTGGTTTAATAAAGAAATAAAGGATGTTGAAAAAGAATTAGAAACCAATCAAGAAACAGGATTATCAGAAGATCAAGTCGCAAAAAGAAGAGAAAAATATGGACTAAATCAATTAAAAGAAAAGAAAAAGAAATCTTTATTCATGAGATTTGTAGACCAATTTAAAGATTTTTCTATTATCATTTTAATCATTGCTGCTATTGTATCAGGTGTCGTAGGAGTAGCAGAAGGAGAAGGCATTACAGACACAATTATCATTTTAATTGTTGTTATTTTAAATGCAGTCATTGGTGTTACCCAGGAATCAAAAGCAGAAAAATCACTAGAAGCTTTGCAAAAGTTAACAGACCATGCCTCTAAAGTTATCAGAAATGGAAATGTAACAGTTGTACCTGCAAAAGAATTAGTACCAGGAGATATTGTTGTATTAGATACAGGAGATTATATACCAGCAGACTTAAGATTAGTAGAGGAAGTAAATTTAAAAACACAAGAAGCATCGTTAACAGGAGAATCTGTGCCAGTTGATAAAACCACAGAAAAAATTGATGGTGAAGATGTAGGAATTGGTGATAGAACCAATATGCTATTCTCATCTAGTTTAGTAACTTATGGTAGAGGAAAAGGAATTGTTGTAGAAACAGGAATGACAACAGAAGTTGGAAAAATTGCAGAAATGATAAATGAAACAGAAGAACAAATTACACCATTACAACAAAAATTAAACAAATTAGGAAAAACATTAGGAATTACAGCAATTGTTATTTGTGTGGTTATCTTTATTATAGGACTATTCCAAAATAAAGAACCAATTCATATGTTTATGACAGCTGTATCATTAGCGGTTGCAGCAATTCCAGAAGGATTGGTAGCTGTATCAACCATTGTATTGGCAATTGGTGTACAAAAAATGGTTAAGAAAAATGCAATTGTGAAAAAATTACCAGCAGTTGAAACATTAGGAAGTGCAACTGTTATTTGCTCAGATAAAACAGGAACGCTAACACAAAATAAAATGACAGTAGAAAAAGTATTCTTAAACGGAGAAATCAAAGATTTAGAAGAGATTGATAGCAAACAAGTATCAGAGGATATGACTACGTTGGTATATGCCAATATGTTATGTAATGATACTAAAATTGCAAAAGATGGAACATTAACAGGAGATCCAACAGAGACAGCATTAGTAGATATGGCGTTCAAATTAAATTTTGACCCAAGCATTTATGATAGAATGACACGTATTGCAGAAGTGCCATTTGACTCAGATAGAAAATTAATGACAACGGTTAATAAAGTAAATGAAAACTATATTGCCTATACAAAAGGTGGTGTGGATGAATTACTAAAAATTTGTAAAGGATATGTATATAATCGTGAAATAAAAAATGACTTAGATAATTATGCTGTAACCATAAGACAAAAAAATGAAGAAATGGCAAAAGAAGCTTTAAGAGTTTTAGCCTGTGGATATAAAGAGTTTGACCATGAACCAACAAGCGAAGAATTAGAACACATAGAAAGTGATTTAATCTTTGTGGGAATGGTAGGAATGATAGACCCACCAAGAGAAGAAGCAAAAAAAGCAGTAGAAAAATGTAAAACAGCAGGAATCAAAACGGTTATGATTACAGGAGACCATAAAATAACAGCAACAGCAATTGCTAAAAAATTAGGAATCCTAGAAAATGAAGATGAAGCCATTACTGGTTTAGAATTAGAAAAAATGTCTGACGAAGAATTACAAAAACATGTAAGACATTATTCTGTATATGCAAGAGTATCGCCAGAACATAAAGTAAGAATTGTAAAAGCATGGCAAAAAAATGGCGAAATTGTTGCGATGACAGGGGATGGGGTAAATGATAGCCCCGCATTAAAAACATCAGATATTGGTTGTGCAATGGGAATGGTAGGAACTGATGTTGCCAAAGAAGCAGCAGATGTCATTTTAACAGATGACAATTTTGCAACGATTGTATCAGCAGTAGAAGAAGGAAGAAGAATATATGATAATATCTTAAAAGTTATCCAATTCCTATTATCAAGTAATATTGGAGAGGTAGTTGTTTTATTTTTAGCAACACTATTTACACCATTATTTGCAAAATGGTTTGGAATTACAGATATGACACATCTAGAAATCTTATTACCAATTCATATTTTGTGGATAAATTTAGTAACAGACTCATTACCAGCACTAGCATTAGCATTTGACCCAGCCAATGCAGACATCATGAATAGAAAGCCAAATAAACCAGGAAAAGGCGTATTTACGAAAGGAATGACATGGAGAATTGTATATCAAGGTGTTATGATAGGACTATTAACACTTGGTGCATTTATGATAGGTTTAGCAACAACAACAGAACCAATTGATGGCTTAACATTAGATGAATCAAAAATAGAAGTAGGTCAAACAATGGCATTCGCAACACTAGCATTTTCAGAATTAGTACATGTATTTAACATTAGAAATAACAAAAAATCAATCTTTAAAACAAAAGTATTTAATAATAGCAAATTAATATGGGCAGTGCTTGGTTCAGCATTACTCATGGGAATTATTCTAGCAATACCAGCTTTAAGAACAATTTTCAGTATACCTGTTTTACCAACAGAAAATATCTTAGAACTTATAGGATTAGTCATATCACCATTAATTATTGTAGAATTGTTTAAATTATTCAAAATTAATACGTTTAAAGATGAATAAAGAAAAGGGATTTTGGGGACGGACTCTAAAATCCCTTTTTACTAATCAACTATACAAAGTAGGAATACTTAATAAAAAATTAATAAAACCTCTATTTATTATTAATAAAAATGTGGTATAGTAGATTATGAACTTCAGGGACAGTCCTTAAAGTTCATTAGATTATAATAAAAATGTATAAGAAAAATATATGAAATGTTAAAGATATGATTACATGAACTTTAAGGACTGTCCCTGAAGTTCAGGAAAGGAAGAAAATATGTATAATATATTAGTTGTTGATGATGATAAAGAAATTGTAAATGCGATTGAAATTTACTTATCACAAGAAGGGTACCATATTATAAAAGCCTATGATGGAGAAGAAGCTTTAGAAAAGTTAAAGGAAAATGAAATTCATCTAATTATTTTAGATATTATGATGCCTAACAAAGATGGACTTGAAACATTACAGGAAATTAGGAAAGATAAAACCATTCCTGTTATTATGTTATCTGCTAAATCAGAAGATTATGATAAGATTTCAGGATTAAATACAGGGGCAGACGATTATGTAACGAAACCATTTAATCCATTAGAATTGATTGCTAGAGTAAAATCGAATATTAGAAGATATGTTGATTTCAGCCATGTAAATTATGCAACTGAAAATACAAAACTTCAAAAGGAAAAGGTGTTAAAAACAGGTGCTCTAGAAATAAATGATGAGACCAAAAAAGTGATGGTAGATGGGAAAGAAATAAAATTAACAGCAACAGAATACAACATATTGAAATTTTTATTGAAGAATAAGGGGAAAGTGTATTCCATAGAGCAAATTTATGAAAATGTGTGGAATGAAGAAAGTTATGGAGCAGAAAACATTATTGCTGTTCATATTAGACATATAAGAGAAAAGATAGAAATTAACCCTAAAGAGCCTAAGTACTTAAAAGTGATATGGGGAATAGGGTATAAGGTAGAAGATATTAAGTAACATGGAGATATAAGACAGTAATTTATGTAAAAAAGGATGTGAGGAATTTTGGAAAAAATGAAAGAATCAACCTTGTTAAAATTTTTATGTTATGTAAGTATTCCTATCATGATTTTTGTTTTAGTAATTAGTATGATAAATGTTTCTATTACTTCACAATATGGCGAAATGCAAGGACCAGAAGAATATGTTGAAACAGAAGAATTTGGTATGGAATATTTAGAAACATTAATTTATAATGTAAAAGCAATAAAAAGGGATAAGCAACAAATAAAAGAAGTAGGAGAAAATCAGACAATAAGTTATGAGTCAGCAACAGAATATACAACAGATACTTCCTATCGCTATTATAGGGAAATAGAGGATGAAAGCTATGCATATCCTGTATATTATGAAGTAGAAAATTATAATAATACAAGAATTAGTCGTTATATCAATTATATTATTATTGATAAAGAAAATGGAAATATGTTTACGAATATAAAATCAAATAATTATCCAGAAGAAATAAACAAACTAAAAACAGAAAAGACAAATTGGAATTATCAAGATGGAAATATAGCGACGAATATTGATAGTATCAATGAAGAGAGTGCAAAATATTTTACTTCATCATATAATTCTATCAATAACTTTGAAGGATATGAAATATATTCTAATATAAATCCAAGTACATTAACGTATTCAAATTCTTTATATATTCAACAAGTGGTATATAATATGTTTAAAGGGCATGAAAATTTACCAACTTATTTAATACCATTGTCTACCATTTTACTGATTACAATGATAGTGTATTTAATTTGGGCAACAGGACATGAAAAAGGAAAAAAAGAAATTCAATTAAATAGTATAGATAAAATTTCTTATGAATTAGTATCAATTGTGATTATGTTTGTAATTGGTATGGTGATGAGTTTTGCACTGGCTAGCATAGAATCACAAATCCCTCAAAAAATTCTAGTTTCTGTATTCTTATTGTGTTATTTAATTGGGTATGCTTGCTTAGCTGTATGGGTTAGCACCACAATCAGGAGGCTAAAAGCAAAACAATTTATCCGTTCATTTACGACCTATAAAGTTTGCAGATGGGTAAAAGTAACCATTAAAAAAATAACAGATAAAGAAAATTCGAATCGAAAAATGACAATTCTATATTGGGGATTTATTCTAATTAGCATGATATTAGCATGTACAATGTGGAGTGGAATAGGAGTATTCGTATTGATTGCTTTTTGGATATGGACATTTTATAAACTACTACAATATAATAAGAAAGTACAAAAAATTAATGAAGCATTAAGAAATATTTATGAAGGAAATCCAAATGTAAAATTAAATGAAGAAGAATTAGAAGGTACATTAAAAATCATGGCAAAATATATTAATGATATTGCAGGTGGATTTACCAATGCGATTGAACAAAGTTTAAAATCAGAGAGACTAAAAACAGAATTAATTACTAATGTATCACATGATATTAAAACACCATTAACTTCTATCATAAATTATGTGGATTTATTAAAAAAACAAGAAATTAATAATGCACAAATTGAACAATATATTGCCATATTAGATAAAAAATCTCAAAGATTAAAGAAATTAATAGAAGATTTAGTAGAAGCATCAAAAGTATCTTCTGGAAATGTGAAATTAAATATGGAGATTATCAATTTAAAAGAACTATTAAACCAAACAGTTGGTGAATTTGAAGATAAATTAGAAAAGAAAAATCTAAAATTAGAAATGGATTTACCAAATGAAAATGTACGAATTAAAGCTGATAATCGATATTTATATAGAGTGATTGAAAATGTATTTAGTAATATTTCAAAATATGCATTAGAAGGTTCTAGAGTATATATTAAACTAGAAGAACAAAAAGATGAAGTTTATCTAGAATTTAAAAATATCTCTAAAGATAAATTAAATATTAGTGCAGAAGAGTTAATGCAAAGATTTGTAAGAGGTGATAAATCTAGATATACAGAAGGAAGTGGATTAGGTCTTTCTATTGCAGAGAGTTTAACAGAATTACAAGGTGGCAATTTTAAAATTGATATTGATGGCGATTTGTTTAAAGTAGAAATTACATGGAAAAAAGAGCATTAAAAATATGTTAATTAGCAAACTTTAAAAAATTATTAATTTTTTCTAGACTTTTTTTTAGATATATGCTAATATATATTAGTATGTATCTTATGCCGATGTGGCGGAATTGGTAGACGCACTGGACTCAAAATCCAGCGGGAAACCATGTGGGTTCGAGTCCCACCATCGGTACCAAATTAGTAATATGTAAGCTACTAGATTTGTAGAAATTCTAGTAGTTTTTTATTTGCAAACCTGAAGGATGATTTATAAAAATACATACAATATTTTATATAAAAGAAAGTTTGAATGTTGACAAAATCACGATATAGTGATAAAATACTTTTAAAGGAATGATAGATATGCCAGTACTATCAAGATTTTATGGTATTATAATAAGAATGTATTTTCAACAAAGCAAACATAATCCACCGCATATTCATGCAATATATGGAGAACATGTTGCAGCAATAGATTTTCAAGAAATGAAAATGATAGAAGGAGAATTACCTAATAAAGCGCTAGAATTAGTTATGGAGTGGATAAAATTACATAAAGAAGAACTAAAAGAAATATGGGATACACAAAATTTTAAACATATTAAATCATTGGAATAAATAATAAAAAAGGGGGAATTATTATGTTTCATAAAATTAAAAATGTGAATCCACTTGAAAATTATAAATTAAGTATTCAATTTGCAGAAGGAATAACTAAAATATACGATATGATAGATTTAATTGAAAATAATAAAATGTTTTTTAAATTAAAAGATAAAGAATTATTTTATTCTGTGGAAGTAGATGTTGGAGGATATGGTATCATTTGGAATGATGATATTGATATTTCTTGTGATGAATTATTTGAAAATGGAAAAACAATTACTACACCTTTTGACGGATTAATGGCATTTAGTGATGCAACTGATATATGGGGATTAAATGAAAGCACTTTAAGAAAAGCTATTATATATGGTAAATTGATTAATGGAATAGATGTGTGTAAATTTGGAAAACAATGGATTGTATCTATTGATGCTATGAAAAGAGAATATGGTACACCAAAAAGTAGATATCGGAAATAAAGAAAAGAGATAATACTATAAATTTGATGAAAGCTAGATAAAAATATTAAAAAATATTGCAATTGATATATATTTTTTGATATAATAATAAAGATATAAAATAAAAAGGAGCAAGAAAATGAAAAACTATTTGAAAAAAATTAATTGCATAGACATTTCAGCTGTTTTCCTAATAGTTGTTTTATTTTCATTTGCATTTTAAATAAGGATTTTTCGTTCCTTATTTTTTTTTGTC
>CALXQV010000026.1 GCA_944390535.1 uncultured Clostridia bacterium
AAGTAATGACAGCAGAAGAGATCATTACATTAGCAAAATTACCATCAAGAGAAACATTATTATCAATGCTTGCTGGAGCTTTACTTGGAAATATTTCAAAAGTTGCAGTTGCACTTGATCAAGTAAGGATAAAAAAAGAAGCAGGAGCTGAAAGTGTAGAAGCACCAGCTGAAGCTTAAATAAATGAAAAATAAGAGTGGTGAACTTATATCACTAAAAAAATATTTAGGAGGATTTTAAAATGGAAAAAATAGAAAAATTAATTGAAGAAATCGACAGCTTAACAGTTGTTGAATTAGCTGACTTAGTAAAAGCAATAGAAGAAAAATATGGAGTATCTGCAGTAGCAGCAGCTGCACCAGCAGCTGGAGGAGCAGCTGGAGGAGAAGCAGGAGCTGAAAAATCATCATATGATGTTGTTTTAGCAGAAGCTGGAGACCAAAAAATTAAAGTTATCAAAGTTGTTAGAGATGCAACAGGATTAGGATTAAAAGAAGCTAAAGAATTAGTTGATGGAGCACCAAAAACAGTTAAAGAAGGTGTTTCTAAAGAAGAAGCAGAAGACTTAAAAGCAAAATTCGCAGAAGTTGGAGCAGTTGTTGAATTAAAATAATCTGTTTTAATATGGAATAAAAGCGTGTTATTAAAATATAATAATGCGCTTTTTTCATTTTAGGGGTAGAAAAAAAGGGAAAAATATAATATAATGTCAATATAAAGAATGTGACCGTGTTATATAAAGCATATATATACAAGAATAAAGTATGCATGGAAGAAAGGAGGAGTATCTATGAAGTATATTGGGATTGTAGTTGCCATGGATGAAGAAAGACAAGAAATCCTAGATTTAATGACGGAAACGGAAGTAAAACAAATTTATAATTTACGATTTATAACAGGTAAGATACAAAAGAGAAATTGTGTGCTAATCAAGTGTGGAATAGGAAAAGTAAATGCAGCAAGAACTACACAAATTTTAGTCGACAATTTTGATTTAGACTTTGTTATTAATGCTGGAGCAGCAGGTGCTGTCAATTATTTATTAAATATAGGTGATGTTGTGATTGCTAAACATGTTGTACAACATGATTTTGATATAACAGCATTTGGTCATAGTAAAGGATATATCACAGGTGTGGGAGATAAAGTTATCTGTGATAGAGGATTGGTATCCGCATTTGAAAATATGATAAAAAACATGGAAGAAAGAATGTATCATATAAAAATGGGAATTGTTGCATCAGGGGATATATTTTGTACACAGATAGAAATGAAAAACAAAATCAATGCCAAATTTAATGCAGATGTTGTAGATATGGAATGTGCTTCTGTGGGACAAGTTTGTTATTTAGATGATATTCCTTTTATTAGTATTCGCTGTATATCTGATATTCCAAATGGCGGAAACGAAAAGACATTTGATGAAAATTTGAAACTAGCTTCTAAAAGATGTGCTAATATTATAAATGAATTCTGTTCTTAAAATTTTGTTTTATTTGAATAAATATGGAAATAATCGTAAATAATTTATATAAGAAAGTGTATATCGATGTTTTAATAAAAATAGAAAGACGATGGTTATGTGCTTTTATAAAATAAATGGAGAGGAGAGATTTATTTGGATAGAAAAATAAGAGTGTTACAGTATGGTACAGGAAAGATGAGTATATATACAATGAGATATGTATATGAAAAAGGAGGAGAAATTGTAGGTGCAATAGATGTCAACCCAAATGTAATTGGAAAAGACATTGGTGAGATCATGGGATGCGAAAATAAAGGTGTAAAAGTAGTTAGCATAGAAGATGCTGAAAACCTAATAAAAGAGACAAAACCAGATGTTGCTATTGTAACAACGATGAGTTTAATAGCAGATGTAGAAGATGCATTAATGGTATGTGCAAAATATGGAGTTAATGCAATAACTACTTGTGAAGAAGCATTTTATCCTGAAAATTCTAACCCAGGTGTAACGCAAAAATTAGATGAAATGGCTAGAAGCACAAATTGTACGATTACTGGTAGTGGATATCAAGATATTTATTGGGGACAACTTATTTCAAGTATTGCTGGTTCGACACAAAAAATCACAAAAATAAAAGGAAGTTCAAGCTACAATGTAGAAGATTATGGAATAGCATTAGCAAAAGCACATGGCGCAGGTTTGTCTTTAGAAGAGTTTGATGAACAAGTAGCATCTTTAGATAGAATTTCAGATGAAGAAAGGCAGGAAGTAATCAACAAGGGGGAATATTTACCATCATATATGTGGAATGTCAATGGGTGGTTGTGTGCTAAGCTAGGGTTAACAGTAAAATCACAAACACAAGAAACAGTACCACAAACTTATTCAGAAGATATTGAATCTTCAACTTTAGGAATGACAGTAAAGGCAGGAACAGCAACAGGAATGAGTGCAGTTGTAACAACAGAGACAGAAGAGGGAATAACATTAGAAACACAATGTATAGGAAAGGTATATTCAAAAGAGGATTTTGATAAAAATGAGTGGACAATAGAAGGAGAGCCAAATACAACATTAGTGATTAATAGACCATCCACAGTTGAATTAACCTGTGCTTCAGTAGTAAATAGAATCCCAGATGTTATAAATGCAAAACCTGGATATGTACCAACAGAAGAAATGGGAGAGCTGAATTATAGGGTAAAGCCATTAAATGAATATGTAAAATAAAAGATTATATAAAATATTAAAAGGTATCTAATAGAAAATTTTGAAAGAATTTTAAAATTTTAATTAGGTATCTTTATTTTTGAAATATTAGTGAGCTATTGATCATTTAAGTATGATTTTAAAGAATATTATTCTAATACAAAAAAACGAAAAAGTATATACTTTTTTGCTATTTTATGCTATAATATATGTAGTGATAATTTTAGTATTTTACGGAGGTAAAAGA
The DNA here is from genome assembly GCA_944390535.1 of uncultured Clostridia bacterium. Taxonomy (GTDB): domain Bacteria; phylum Bacillota; class Clostridia; order TANB77; family CAG-508; genus CAG-269. Next base: position 2,922 of record CALXQV010000026.1, read on the forward strand.
TATGTTTGAGAGTAAATATAGTAAGGTATTAACCGTCATATTAGTAGTTGTTATTGTAGCAATATTAGGATTGCTAGGTTTTTTAGGATATGATTGGTATCAAAAATATTTTTTAGAAAATGATGCTATGGCTTTTGTTGAGAATTATACAGGAGATGTAGAAGATACAACAGAGGATAACACCAATCCTGAGGAAAATACAACAGCCACAAACCCAATTGATAGCATTGAAAAAACAAACACCGTATCAGGCAGTTCTGGAAATAAAATGCCAACATATAAAGGGTTTAATGTAGTTGGAACAATTGAAATACCTGCGATTAGCCTAAATTATCCAATATTAGAAAAAGTAAATACAAGATCATTGGAAACTTCAGTAGGATTTTTATATGGAGCAGGAATCAATCAAGTAGGAAATTCCGTTATAGCAGGACATAATTATAGAAATGGATTATTTTTCTCTAATAATAAAAGATTAAATATAGGAGATACGATATATATAACAGATAATTCAAAAAACAGATTAACATATAAAATTTATAACAAATTTGAAACAACACCAGAAGATGCAAGTTTCTATTCTAGAGATACAGGCGGAGTACCAGAAGTTACTTTATCAACTTGTAACGATGATAGTACTACAAGACTAATCATATTTGCTAGGGCAGAATAAGTAAAAAATATTAAAAAAATAAATGGATATAAAAAGAACATTAGAAAAATCTAATGTTCTTTTTTGCTAATGACTACATTGATTGATTTCCAGGAAGGAAATAATCAACAACACCATAAATTAAAGCACCTATGATAGCAGCAATCCATGAAATTGAATACCCTGCTACAAAAAATTGTGTAACATATAAAGTGATGGCAGCTAGTGCAAAACCTACAAATCCTTTACCAAAAGGACTAGCATGTAATCCTGTAAATTTAACAATTAAATAGTCAATAATTGTTAAAACGACTGCTGCTATAATAAGTGTCGCAAAATTATTAATACTAAAACCTGGTGTAAAAAATGCTGTGACAGCCAATACGATAGCAGCTGTTACTAATCTACCAATTATTTGCCAAACTGTTGATGTACCTGTTTTAGCATTGGTTCCTCTTGCTTCTGACATATAGATAACCTCCTTAGTCTTTTTACATATACAAATGGTATTATATAATGTAAAAACAATATTTCATAATGCATTTTTTTAGGTTCTAAAAATAGTATTTACAAAAAAAAAATAATTATTCAAAACAAAGTATAAAAATATTGAAATATGTAAAAAATAAACATATGAATGAAAAAATGAAGGTGTTTGTATGTTAATAACTTTTTTTAGATCAATTGTTTTATACATAATTGTATTAATTGTAATGAGATTAATGGGAAAGAGAGAAATTAGTCAGATGCAACCATTTGAGCTAGCAATTTCTATTATGATTGCTGATTTAGCTTCTATTCCCATGACAGAAATTGGTATTCCTATATTTAATGGAATTGTACCCATTTTAGGATTATTATTAATGCATTTAGTGATATCTGTTATAAATATTAAAAGTATTAATTTAAGAAAATTCATTTGTGGAAAACCAAGTATTTTAATATATAGAGGAAAAATTGATGAGAAAGTCTTAAAAAAAGAAAGATTTACAATCAATGAATTACAAGAAAGACTTAGAAGAAATAATATTTTTAATTTGGGAGATGTAGAATATGCTATATTAGAAACAAGTGGTGAAGTAACTGTTATTCAAAAACCAGAGAAAAGAGGAACCATTCCAGAAGATTTTCAAATTGTTCCAGAATATGAAGGAATACCATATGATTTAGTAATTGATGGAAAAGTATTGCATGAAAATTTGAAAAAGTTAGGAAAAGATGAAAAATGGTTAGAAAAACAATTGATACCGTTTAAAATAAAGCCAGAAGAGGCATTGGTAGTAACGATTGATGGAAAAAATCAAATGTTTTGTCAAAAAAAGGAAGGTAAAAAGTAGAAAATGGTGAAAGAATTTTTTATTTGTGTAATTATTTTAATTTTAATATTTGTAGGAAATGGAATTACGCAAGGATATAGTAGAAATTCCATAGAAGATATCAATCAAAAATTAGCAGATTTAAGAGAAGAAATGAATAAAGAAGAAACTAATGAAAATTCGATAAAGAAACATGAGGAAGCAATTGGTAAGCAATGGGAAGAAATGTTTTCAAGGCTGGCGTATTATATAGAACATGAAGAATTAGAAAAAGTTTCAAGAAACTTAGAAAATACCAAAACCTATATAGAATTGAAAGAATATAATAATGCAACAAAAGAAATTAATGAAGGAATTTATATATTAAATCATATAGAAGATAAATATTCCTTCAATTTACAAAACATATTTTAATGTTCAATTTAAGGGATTTTGGGGACGGACTCATTTTTCCCTTTTTTTAATTTCAAAGAGAAAAAAATATAGAATATAAAAAATAAAACAATTTTGCGTATCTAAACTTGAATTTCTGTGAAAGTTTAGCTTATACAAAATTGTGTAATGACTTTATATTCTATATTTTTTATTTATAAAATCGAAAAAGGGAAAAATGAGTCCGTCCCCAAAATCCCTTATTTTTCACTAGAAGAATCTATTTTTGCATATAATTTTAATTTCTTATATACTAAATCATTGATAGTACCAGCAGGAAATTTTCCGTTTTTATCTTTCTTTCCAGCTGGAACACCTGTTAAAATTTCGATACCTTCTTCAATAGTAGAAATAGCATAAATATGAAATTGCTTATTTTTTACAGCTTCAATAATTTCATCAGATAATTGTAGATTATCTACATTTTGAATAGGAATCATAACGCCATGTTCACCAGTTAATCCACGCATTTTGCAAATTTGGAAAAAGCCTTCTATTTTTTCATTGACACCACCGATTGGTTGTATTTGTCCTTTTTGATTAACAGAACCTGTAACAGCAATAGATTGATTAATAGGAATACCAGAAAGACTAGAAAGTAATCCATATAATTCTGTACTAGAAGCACTATCACCATCTACACCATTATATAATTGTTCAAAACAGATACTAGCGGTTAAACATAAAGGAATGTCTTGAGCAAACATCTCTCCTAAATATCCAGTAAGAATTAAAACACCTTTTGAATGTGAAGGACCAGAGATCTCTACTTCTCTTTCAATATTGACAACTCCATTTTTTCCCGTATAGGTATTAACAGTTATTTTAGCAGGTTTACCAAAACTATAATCTCCAATATTCATAATGGTTAATCCATTTAACGTTCCCACCTCAAAACCAGAAGTATTAATTAATAAAGAATTCTCTTTAATCATCTCCATATATTTTGCATCATATTTTTTTACTCTGTCAATTCTTTCATCCAAAGCTTTTTGTACAAATTTTTCTGTAACAACTTTTGATTTAGATATTTTAGCCCAAGTTGCGGCTTCACCAACAACTTGTGTTAAATCATCAAAGCGAGTAGAAAGTTTGTGATGACTACCAGCAAGTTTAGAAGCATATTCAACTAGGCTAGCCATAGCAGTTCTATCTAAATGAGGTAGTTCTTCATATGCACAAAATCCATGAACGATTCGTGCCAATTTATTAACATTATCTTCTGTAACAGGAGCATCATCTTCAAATTCCACTTTAATTTTAAATAACTTTCTAAAATCTGAATCCATAGCAAGTAACGTTTGATAGATGTTTGCATTTCCTATTAAAATAACTTTTAAATTTAAAGGAATTGGTTCAGGCTTTAAGGATACCAATACCATAGAAGAACGTTGATCAGCTGTATTTTCAATACCAATGTTTTTTACTCTTAAAGCCTTTTTTAAAGCTTCATAACACATTCCATTTGCTAATAAATCTTTTGCTTGAAATATAATATATCCACCATTTGCTTTTTGCATTAAGCCTGCTTTTAACATAGTATGGTCAGTTTTTAAGGAACCATAATAGTTTTCATATTCTAGAGAACCAAAAATATTGTGATAAGAATAATTGGTATCCATGATAACAGGAGCACCTTCACGTGTGGAATTATCAACAAATAAGTTTACTCGATAATTTAATGTTGGGTCTGGTTTTTTCATGGCTGGATTTTGTTGGGCAGGAGAATTGGCTTGATTGGTATCTTCCTCTAAAAATGTAGATATATTTTTTAAAACATCTTGTTTAATATCTGTTAAAAATTTATTAATCTTTTTGTTTCTTTTATATTTTGATTTCAAATAATTGATATGAACATTTACAGTTAAAAGTGCAACATTTGATTGCCATTCAGAAATTTTTTTATCAGATTGACGCTCTATTTCTTTGATTTGCCCAATTACATTCATAATTTGTTCTTGAACGATTAAAGAGTTTTGTTCATATTCTTGTCTAATGGTTTCATCTAATTTATCAAATTCTTCTTCCTCTATTGGTTTTCCATCTACAATAGGGGTCATATAAATACCATTTTGGGCAGATTTTACAGCAAAATTATATTTTCCAGCATCTGTGTTTAATTTTTCTAGTAAAGCAGTTCGTTTTGTTTCATATTCTTGTTTGATTAAAGCTTTTTCTTTTTCAAAGTCATCTGCATTAAAGGTGTTTTTAATATCTTTTTTAATCTCTTTAATAAATCCATCCATGGCTTCTTTAAATTCTTTTCCTTGACCTGCTGGTAATTCAACTGCAATTGGTTCATTTGGATTTTCAAAGTTATATATATAGCACCAATCAGAAGGAACTTTCTTTTTTGCTGCAATTTTTTCTAGGTAGTTTTTTGTATACATGGTTTTTCCAACACCACTAGGACCTTCTAGATATAAGTTATAACCTTTTACATCAACTTGAATTCCGAATTCTAAAGCTTTTATGCCTCGATCTTGTCCGATACCTTCTTGAATAGAATCTAATTCTTCAGTAGTTTCAAATCTAAAAAGATCAGGATTGCAAGTAAATTTTAAATCTTTATAATTTAATTCATTTCCATTTTTCATTTGTTACCTCCAAAATTTTTTCTTAGTGTTACCAGTTTTTAGTTTTTTATGATATGAAAATCGATTTTTTCACAAACTTATTGTATATTAGTTGGGGGAATTTGTAAATAAAAAAATTATAAAAATTACAAAATTTTAAAAAAAGTATTGACAACAAAAAGAAAAACCAGTATAATTTATAAATGTCAAGAGTAATGCAGGTGTAGTTCAATGGTAGAACCTCAGCCTTCCAAGCTGATGACGTGGGTTCGATTCCCACTACCTGCTCCATTAAGTAAAATCGTCGCACCAGACGAAAATATTGATAAATCAACTGTAAAGGTTGATTTTTTTATGCTTCAACCTTGAAAAAGGAAGGATGGTGTGGTATAATTAGAATTGTAAAAAAGAAAAACAAAATACGAGAAGAATTACTCTCTAAAATTGAATGGGCTTGTAGTTTGAACTCTATAAAACTTGAACAAATAAGGATATATGAAGGTTGTTTAAGAATTATAGAACATACAAACTTGGCATATGTAGAACCACATAGAGTGATTATTAAAGATAAGTTATTTTTATTCTTTAATGAATGTGATTACTTTTATGTGGGAGATTTAAGGTATAAATACTCTTTATCTCAGTTAAAAGACTACATATCAAAAGCTACTTAAAATTTTAGAGTTTTTTTTGTGCTTGAATTTATAAAAGTAGCTTTCCATTCAGCAAGTGAAAGGAGAGTTTAAAATTATGAAAGAAGAAAGAAAAATCGCAGGAATTTATATTAGAGTTAGTACAGAAGACCAAGTAAGAGAAGGTTTTAGTTTAGCAGGGCAAAAAGAAAAGTTATTACAACTTTGCAAGTTTAAAGAATATGAAGTGTTAAAAATTTATGAAGATGCAGGAATATCAGCAAAGAATATGGAAGATAGACCAGCATTTCAAGAAATGTTAGTAGATATAAAAAATGGAAAAATAAACTACATTGTAGCTTATAAATTAGATAGGGTTACTCGTTCAGTTCGTGATTTAGAGGAACTTATAGCACAACTAGAGATGCACAATTGTTATTTGGTATGTGATAGAGACGATGTAAATACCAGTACAGCTAATGGAAGATTTTTTGTAAGGATGTTAACAGTATTATCACAATTAGAAATTGAAATAGTAAGTGAAAGGACAAAGTTCGGATTAAATGGTGCTATTAAGTCAGGTCATTTACCTGGAATAGTTCCATTAGGTTATAAAAAAGATAATAACAAGAAAACTATAATTGATGAAACAACAAAAGACATTGTAATAAGAATATTCAATATGTATTTAGAGGGAAAAAGTTATCAACAAATAAATAATACCTTAAATGAAGAAAAAAAAGTTTTATACCCAAAACATTGGAGAGATACAACTATAATGAAAATAATAGACAATAAAATATATATGGGAGATTATGAAAAAGGCAAATCTGGAAATAAAGAATTAGTTGTTTATATGAATGTAGTAGAACCAATAATAAGCCGTGCTATGTGGCAAGAAGCACAATTACAAAAAGAGAAAAATCAAAGAAGTTATGCAAGAGATAGAGTTTATATATTTTTTCAAAAATTAAAATGTCCTAAATGTAACAGAATAATGAAATGTAAAGGCTCTGGAGGAACAAAGAAAAAATATATGTATTATGCTTGTGAACATTGCAAGACCTATTACAGAGAAGATAAAATTGAAGAATGTTTGCAAAGATTTATTCTTGAGTTAGTAGAGTATGATATGGCAGTAAAAAAATATTTTTTACCAATACTAGCTGACAAAAAGGAAACAAAAACAAATAAATTAGACCAAGAAATAGATACATTACAAAAGCAAAAAGAAAGAATTAAAAAAGCATATTTAAGTGGTATAGTTGAAATGGAAGATTTTTCAGAAGATTATAAAATTATTGAAGAAAAACTAAATATTTTAGAAACAAAAAAATATGAAAAACTTAATGCAAATAGTTTATCATTTACTCCGCAACAACTAATGGCTGATAGAGATATAGAAAGAGAAAAACTAATACGAGATAATAAATTAAATGAAATTTTGAAACAAGAATGGAACAAAAAATCTAAAGAAGAAAAGCAAGAATTTATTTCTAAAT
>CALXQV010000027.1 GCA_944390535.1 uncultured Clostridia bacterium
GTAAGAAAAAGAGCAGCTAGAAAAGGTAGAAACCCACAAACTAAAGAAGAAATCAAAATACCTGCATCAAAAGCTCCAGTATTCAAAGCTGGTAAAGCATTAAAAGATTTAGTAAACAAAAAATAATGATATTAATGTATATATAAATATATGAATATATGAAAAAGAGACTTCATTACGAAGTCTCTTTTACGTATATAAAATTTACTTTTTATCAACTATAATATGCACATCTCGTAATTAGTCACGTCTTACATTACTTGGTGGATCCATTATTCAATCTTAAGCCTTACTATTTAGTGGAAATGTAATAACTTCTCTGAATAATATGTATAAATAGATTTAATTAATAAAAAAAGTAACAGGGTTATTCTATCATAAGACAAAAGTCCTAGAATAGACAATAGCAAACATTAAAAAGAAGGAAGACATTAATTTTCTTTTTTTACATTATCAATAATAGTAGCTGAAATGATAAAACTCATAGCAAAATTTAATCCTAGTATCGTTCCTAGAATTCCTATATAATACAGAATAGGATATGTAAAAAATAGCATATATGTAAATAAAACAATTGCAGAAATAGAACAAATGATAAAAGAAAGAGAAAGACCAATTTTTAATATATGTGATATTTTTTTATCCAAATTCTTATAATTTTGTATTAATATTTTAATCATAAATATAACACCTCTATTCATAAAACACTATACCTATGGTAACATGAAAAAACAAAAAAAACAATGGAAGTTTTAACCACCAACAAAAGATAAAATTGCTAAAATAGAAATATTGAAGAAAAAAAGAAGTAGTGATATAATAAAATAAAGTAAAAATAAATAAAAATGAGGAAGAAATATGTATATAGGAAATAATAATCGATTAAAAGAATTGGTAGAATATATAGAAAAAAATTTAACAGAAGAGATTGAATATAAAGAACTAGCAAAGATTTTATTAGTAAATGAATATACACTTCATAGAATTTTTAGTTTTGTTACAAATATAACACTTGCAGAGTATATAAGAAAAAGAAGATTAAGTATGGCTGCGATTGAATTGCTAGAGAACAATGAAAAAGTATTAGATGTAGCAATAAAATATCAATATGATTCAGGAGAAGCATTTGCGAGAGCTTTTAAAAAAATGATGGGATTTTTACCAAAAGAAATTCATAAAAATAAAAACAACATAAAATACTTTCCTACTTTAACATTTGAAGAATTAAGTGATGAGCCAAAAGAATTTAAATTTGAAAAATTAGAAAATGTTAGTTTTGATTTTTATACAATTAGCAAAAAAGCGAAACTATATAATCTTGCAGAAAAGACACCAGATTTTTGGAAAAGTGTTTACAAACGAGGAGATATATTTAATGGAAATGCGTATGGTCTTGTAAAATATAATGTATATGATTATGATGAAAGTAGTGATGTTATATATTATATTGCAAGTAAAGAAGAATTTGAAGGTAGTCAAAAGTATAGTATAAAAAATAAAAACTTTCTTGTGTTTGATCTAGAAATAGAAAAAGATATAACTGTAAAAAAGGCTAAAGATATAGGTGCTTTTACACACTACATATATGCTAATGTGATTCCTGGTTCAGGATATAATTTAGATGATGTACCAGATATAGAGGAGTATATCGATTTTGAAAAGGTAAGAATTTATATTGCTGTTGTTTAATCAACTATAGTTTTATACATAGTTGATTTTTTCTTGAATAGGAAAAGTGATTTTTCCTATTCAAGAACGTCGCTTTGTTCTAACAAAAAAACAACTTTCTATTTGTGAAAAGTTGTCTTTCATAAAAACTATGCATAATCTTTATTTCATGTTAAGCCATAGCTGCATTTAATTTTTTTGATAAATTAGATTTTTTTCTAGCTGCCGTGTTTTTTACAATAACACCTTTTGTACAAGCTTGATCTATTTTTTTAGTTGCTTCAGAAAATAAAACTTTAGCTTCTTCTAAGTTTCCAGCTTCAATTGCTTCTTCAAACTTTCTAACAGCTGATTTATATCCAGATTTTATCATATTATTTCTTAAAGTTTTTTTCTCAATTACTTTAACTCTTTTTTTAGCTGATTTAATATTTGGCATCAATAAGCACCTCCTCTTAGTCAATTATTCATTATAACATTTGATATTCTAACACATTTTTTTGCGAAATGCAAGTGAATTTTCTAATTTATTATTGTAATATGAAAAAACTTATGATATATTTTATATAAGGAAGTTAAAAGGAGTGAGTGAAATGATAGCAATTGGTTGTGATCATGGAGGATATAGATTAAAAGAAGAAATAAAAAGATATTTAGAAGAAAAAAACATAAACTATATAGATTGCGGATGTATGAACGAAGAAAGAGTAGATTATCCTAATATAGCAAGAGATGTAGCACTTGCTGTACAAAGTGGAAAAGCTGATAAAGGGATACTAATTTGTCGTTCTGGTTTAGGAATGAGCATTGTAGCCAATAAATTTAAAGGAATTAGAAGTACACCATGCTATGATGAAGAAACAGCAAAATTTTCAAGATTACACAATGACAGCAATGTCTTGACTTTAGGAGCTGATTATGTAAGTGTCAATGAAGCAATTTGTATATTAAGAATGTGGATTGCAACAGAATTTGAAGGCGGAAGACATAAAGAAAGAGTAGAAATCATTGAAGAAATAGAAAACGAAAATATGAAATAATATGGAGGAATAATTATGTGGGGAGATATTGCAATTGCATTTTTGCTTGCATTTATCGTGGCATTCATGGCAACACCATATACTATAAAAATTGCTCATAGAGTAGGTGCAGTAGATGTTCCAAAAGACCAAAGAAGAATGCATAAAAAGGCAATGCCTAAATTTGGTGGCCCAGCAGTTATATTAGGCTTTTTGGTTTCTGTTATCTACTTGTTAATCGTAATGAGTATAGAAAACTCTATTAATTTATTCCGGAATAGAACAATATGGTAAAAAACTATTAGGAATGCTTTTAGGAATATTCGTAATTGCATTTGTTTGTATAATTGATGATATAAAAACAATAAAACCAATTACAAAACTAATAGGACAAGTATTAGCAGCTATAATAGCTGTTGGATTTGGCGTAAGAATAGAAGATATTACATTACCATTTTTAAATACGATAGAAATGCAAGAAATATTTTCTATTATATTAACAATTATATGGATTGTAGGTGTAACAAATGCGATTAATCTGATAGATGGATTAGATGGGCTATCTTCAGGAATATCCGTCATATCAGCAATTTCATTGTTAATTATATTTGTATTAAATGATTCACCAATGGTGGCGATATTATTAATAACAGCACTTGCAGGAGCATTAGTTGGATTTTTACCATTTAATTTTGCACCAGCAAAAACCTTTATAGGTGATACTGGATCAAACTTTTTAGGATTCTCATTATCCATCATTTCTATTTTAGGAGTAGCAAAAACCTATACAGCAGCTGTTATTGTATTACCATTAATTGTTTTAGGATTACCATTATTTGATACTTTTTGGGCAATTATTAGAAGACTAATAAAAGGAAAATCAATAAAAGCAATATTTAAAGCAGATAAAGGACATTTGCATCATAAAATTGTATCAAAAGGATTTAGTCAAAAACAAGCAGTTTTAGTACTATATGGAATTAGTGCAACTTTTGGGATTTTTGCAGTTATTATGTTAGAGAGTGGGATATGGAAAGCATTATCATTTTTACTTATGGTAGTAGTTGCAATTAGTTTAGGATATAGGAATTTTAAGACAGAAAAAATAGATAATCAACGATATGAATGTATCGAATGTAAATATATATATAATCCAAAGTTTGGAAATGAAAAAGCAGGAATTGAACCTGGAACACCATTTGAGGATTTACCAGATGATTGGGTTTGCCCAGTGTGTGGGGAAGGAAAAGATATGTTTGAGATACATCAGTAAAAGAGCGGTACAAAATCTGTACTGTTTTTTTGTTCCATAAGACAACTTGAAAAAAGTCAATATTTATGTTATAAATAGATGAAAATAGAAAATGAAATGAGGGAAGAACTAAATGACAGATAAAATAATCAAATTTTTAGCACATAATGGAAGAGTTTCGGTTATATGTGCAGATACAACCAAAATGATAGAAGAAGCAAGAAAAATACATGATATGAGTCCAGTCGTAACAGCAGCATTTGGAAGACTATTAACAATAACAGCGATTATGGCAACAGAAATGAAGGGGAGCAAAGATAAATTAACGGTTCAATTAAAAGGAAATGGACCAATCGGTGTTATGATTGCAACAGCAAATAATAAACCAATTGTGAAAGGATATGCAACAAATCCAGTGGTAGAATTACCACTAAATGAAGATGGAAAATTAGATGTTAGCGGAGCAGTAGGATATGAGGGATATATTAATGTTGTAAAAGATATTGGCTTAAAAGACCCATATATTGGAATATCTCCATTAGTATCAGGTGAAATTGCAGAAGATTTTGCAAACTATTTTGTCAATTCAGAACAAAGAAATTCAGCAGTAGCATTAGGTGTTCTAGCGGATAAAAATGGTGTAAGAGCCAGCGGAGGGTATTTAATCAATCCAATGCCAGATGCAACAGAGGAAGATATATCAACAGTAGAGCAATCAATTTTTAAAGCAGGTGCAATGTCAAAAATGTTAGACCAAAACTTGACTTTAGAGGAAATTGCTAAGAGAATAACTGGAGATGATAATGTAGAAATCATAGAAGATAGTATTATACCAGAATTCAAATGTGATTGTTCAAAAGAGCATATGCAAGATGCATTAATGACAATAGGAAAAGAAGAATTAAAAGATATAATAGAAAAAGAGGGGAAAGCAGAATTAGTTTGTCATTTTTGTAATAAAAAATATCAATTTACAAAAGAAGAATTGGAAAATATGTTTAAAAATATGAAATAAGTAAAAAAGAAACAGAAGGCTTTACACAAGTCTTCTGTTTCTTTTGGGGATTATCATTTTTACACAATTCACATAAAATTACAATTATGAGGCTCTATAAGAATTAAAGATGATGCCTTTTATATATTGAATTTCTCACCGTTTTATGTTTTTCAACATTACTAATTGACAAATTTCGCAAATGAAAATATAATAGGTAGGATAATAAAAAGATAAAAAAGGAGAAATGAAAATGGAAAAAGAAATCGTTATATTTGGACACAAAAATCCAGACACAGATTCAATTTGTTCTAGCATTGTTATGGCAGATTTAGAAAATAAATTAGGAAATCATTGTGTACCAACAAGAATTGGAAAAGTTAACAAAGAAACACAATACATATTGGACTATCTAAAAATGGAAGCACCAAAAATGATAGACAAAGTAGAAGATGGGCAAGAAGTTATATTAGTAGATCACAATGAAGCGACACAATCAATAGATAATATAGAAAATGCAAAAATTGTAAAAGTAATTGACCATCATACAATGAACTTCAAAGCACCTTATCAATTATATTATAGAACAGAACCTGTTGGATGTACAGCCACAGTATTATATAAATTATATAAAGAAAATAATGTAGAAATGACAAAAGAAATAGCGATATTGTGTTTAAGTTCTATCATATCTGATACATTATTATTCAAATCACCTACATGTACAGAAGAAGATGTTAAAGTAGCCAATGCATTACAAAAAATAGCGGATATAGATATGCAAGAATATGGATTAGAAATGTTAAAGGCAGGAACAGATTTAGGAGATTTTTCAGAAGAAGAATTAGTCAATTTAGATGCAAAAGCATTTGAAAAAGGAGATACTAAATTTGTTATAGCACAAGTAAATACAGTAAGTATAGAAGATGTATTAAAGAGACAAAAAGATTTAGAAAGTGCAATCAATAGTGAAATAGAAAAAAGAGGAATTCAATTATTTGTTTTTGCAATAACAGATATTTTAAATAGTAATTCAGAAGTCATGGCTTTAGGTGATAGAACAGATGCAGTAGAAAAAGCATTTGATGTAAAACTAGAAAATAATAGAGCATTTTTACCAGGTGTAGTTTCAAGAAAGAAACAACTATTACCAGATATAGATAAAAATATATAGATATAAATTAATTATATGAGGTACGAAGATTTTGATAATTTATCAGAATCTTCGTCTTTTATGTATATATTGCTTGTATTTTCAACTAAATTAGTATATAGTATAAAAGTGTAAAAAACAAATATGGAAAGAGAAACATAAGTAAACTATAACGAATAAAAAGAGGAGATATACATGTATTTAAAAAGATTAGAATTACAAGGATTTAAATCATTTGCAGATAAAACCGTATTAGAATTTATGCCAGGAATTACAAGTGTTATAGGACCAAATGGTTCTGGAAAAAGTAATATATCAGATGCGATTAGATGGGTACTAGGAGAACAAAGTATGAAATCACTAAGAGGTTCTAAGTCATTAGATATTATCTTTGCAGGTACACAAAATAGAAAATCATTAGGATTTGCAGAAGCATCTTTGGTGTTTGATAATACAGATGGAGGATTACCAATAGAATATACAGAAGTAACAGTTACAAGAAAAATATATAGAAGTGGAGAAACAGGGTATTATATCAATAAAGTACCATGTAGGCTAAAAGATGTATTAGAGCTATTTATGGATACAGGAATTGGAAAAGATGGATATTCGATAATTGGACAAGGAAAAATAGATGAAATTTTAAGTAATAAATCAGAAGACAGAAGACATATTTTTGAAGAAGCAGCAGGGATTGTAAAATATAGAGTAAGAAAAGTAGAAGGCGAAAAAAAATTAGAACATACAAAATTAAATCTTCTTAGAATTAATGATATATTAGCAGAAATTGAAACTAATATAGAGCCATTAAAGGAGCAGTCAGAAAAAGCAAAAAAATACTTAAATTTAAGAGAAGAATTGAAAAATATTGAAATTGGTTTGTTTTTATACAATATAGAAAAATATAAAAAAGATTTAGAAGAAATTGTAAAAGATGAAGAAATTTATAAAACACAATGTAATGATGAAGAAGGTAGATTAGAGAGAATAAAAGCATTAAAAGAAGAATTAAAATCAGGAATAGATAGTATCACAGAAACAATAGAAGAAATGTCTAATTTAGGGTTTGAAAGCAAAAAAGAAATTGAAATGTTACATTCAGATATCAATGTATCAAATACAAGAATTGAAAACAATAAACAAAATAAAGAACGATTAGAAAAAGAAATTGAAGAATTGACAACAAGAATAAAAGAACTAGAAGAAGAGAAAAAACAAAAAGACCAAAAGAAAGAAACCTTAAAAGAAAATAGAGAAAAATTTGCAAAAGAATTAGAAGAAAAAGAAAAAGAATTAGCAGAAATTACAAAAAAATTGTCTAGTAAGGAGTTAGAAATAGAAGCACACAAAAAAACAGTAGAAGAAAATACAGATAAGAAGTATGAATTGCAAGCAAGCATTAGTGAGCAAGATATTAATTATCAAAACTATCAAAAAAGACAAAATCAAATAAAAAATGAAATAACAGGCCATGTTTCTGAACTAGATAACACCAGAATGAAAAAAGAAGAGATTGCAAAAGAATTTTATGAGATAGAAAGTAAGCGAAATAAAGTTGTAACAGATTTAGAAGAAGTAAATAGAGAAAAACAAGAAGCAGATAGAAAAATTAAAGATTTTGATAGCAAAATCAATATGCTTTTAGGAGAAAAGAGAATCAAAGAATCAAAATTAAAATTCTTAATAGAAACGGAAAAAGAAAAAGAAGGATATATTAAAAGTGTTAAAACACTATTAAAAGATTGTGAGACAACAAAAGAATTAGGAAAAGGTATGCATGGTGTTTTAGCCAATATTATAGAAGTGCCAGAAGCATATCAAACAGCCATTGAAATGTGTTTAGGAAGTAGTTTGCAAAATATTGTAACAGAAAATGAAAATGATGCAAAAAGATTAATTGAACATTTAAGAAAAAATCATTTAGGTAGAGCATCATTTTTACCAATTACCTCAGTAAAAGGAAAGAAGCTTGAAAAAATAAAAGGGAAGGATGCAGGGATAGTTGGAATTGCTTCAGATTTGATTCGATATAGTAAAAAATATGAAAACATTATTTTAAATTTATTAGGAAGAACTGTGATAGTACAAGATATGGAAACAGCAATTAGAGTAGCAAAAGATAATGGATATAGCTTTAGAATTATTACAGTAGAAGGAGATGTGATTAATCCATCAGGTGCTATTACAGGAGGTTCTGTTGCGAAAAAGACAGTAAATATCTTAGGTAGAGGAAGAGAAATAGAAAAATTACAAAAAGAAATTAAGAAGTTAGAAGAGCAGATACAAAAACTAGAAAAGGAAAAAGAAACATACCAAACCTCTATAAAAGATGTGACAGAAAAAGTATCAACTTTTGAAAAAGCACTACAAGAAATTGAAATTATTTATGCAACAGGTAAAGAAAAAATGAATGGTATAGAAGAAAACATTCAAAGGGTGGAGACTAGATTAAATAAACTTAAAGAAGAAAGTAAAAAGTTAGAAGAGCAGAAAGAAGAAAGTATCAAAAATAAAGCAGACTTTCAAGAAAAAATACAAGCAATTAATGAAGAAAATGAAAAACTAAAGGAAATCATTACAGAATTTGCACAATTAAATAAAGATAATCAAAAATATGTAGATGATTTGAATTTTGATATTACAAATTTAAAAATTTCAGTATCTTCATTTGATGAAAGCGAAAGTTCAATAGAAGAAATTCAAGAAAGAATTCATACAGAGATTGAAACCGCTAATAGAAGTATTGAAAATAAAACCATACAAATTGAGCAAATGAAGCAAGATAATTTTAATTTAGAAAAAGCAATTGAAGAAATCAAAGAAAAGATAGAAAAAATCAAAGAAGAAGTAAAAAATAGTGGTTCTAAAATAGAAGAGTTAAAAGAAAAAAGAATCCAAAAAAATCAAAAATTGACAGAGCAAGAAGAGGAAATGAATAACAAATTGAAAATCCTTGAAGATTTAAAAGCACAGATTGTAAAAATAGATGCAAAGAAAACGAAACTAGAAGAGGATATTACCAATATTATTAATAAAATGTGGGAAGAGTATGAATTAACCCCAAACAATGTGGTGGATTACAAAAAACCAGACAATGTACAATTAACACAGAAAAAAGTAAAAGAGTTACGAAATGAAATTAGAGAACTAGGAAGTGTGAATGTTGACGCAATAGAAGAGTATAAAAATTTAAAAGATAGATATGATTTTATGTGTGAACAAAGAGTAGACCTAGAAAGTACAATGACAAAATTAAGAAAAATTATTTCCGATATGACAGGTATTATGAAAGAACAGTTTAAAGAAAAATTTGAAATGATTAACAAAAACTTTGCAGAAGTATTTAAAGAACTATTTGGTGGAGGAAATGCAAGTTTGACATTAGAAGATAAAGACAATATCTTAGAATGTGGAATAGAAATAACGGTGCAACCACCAGGAAAGAAATTACAAAATATGATGTTATTATCTGGAGGAGAAAAAGCATTTACAGCGATTGCGCTACTATTTGCCATTCTAAAAATTAATCCAGCACCATTTTGTGTGTTAGATGAGATAGAAGCAGCATTAGATGATGTTAATGTTTATCGTTATGCAGAATATTTAAAGAAATTTGCTAAAAATACGCAATTTCTAGTAATTACACATAGAAAGGGAACAATGGAAGCAGCAGATACGGTTTATGGAATTACCATGGAGGAAAATGGTATATCAAAATTGTTGTCTATGAAATTAAAAAATAATTAAAACAGAAGAACGGAGGCTCGCCTCCGTTCTTCTGTTTTTGTTGCTATTTTTAGATGGGAATATAGATTACAATCCGATACACTTTTTTAGTTTCTGTATAGAGACTTTTAAATGAAGTAATATAGTGTGTTTCTAAGGAAACAACAGCCTTTTCATTGTGATTCAGTACAGGCCGTTGCTTTGTACCCATTAAAACAAATCCTGCTTTTCCTAATAGGACTTTACCGTACCCTCGTACACGAGAGATATAGTCACCCGAAGCAGAATCATGCTTTAAAAGAATTAATGCTTTACGCATTTCTTTAGCAGAACGAACTAATTGCAAATTATATTGGACATTGACGTTAAGGCTTTTTACAATCATATCAATTTCTTTGTCAGTTAGAATATTTTTTGATTTTTTCCTTAGCTCTGCTGCCAGTCTGTTTCTTCTTTCTTTATAAGAAAGATTCTTAAACCGTGCTTCTTTCATTATAGCAACTCCTTTCTAACATTTAGGCAACTATTACACATTAATATTTTAGTGTAATAGACTACATAGGTCATCTAATATGCTCATGACCATACCACTAGTTACTTGTTCCTATCCTATCACGTTTTATCTCATAAAGCAATGGAAAAACTAAAATAAAATCATTTTATATAGATAAATTACTATATCATTTTACAAAATCCGATGATAATTAATAAAATACCAGAAATGATTGACCAAATGTTGTCAGGTAATTTATTAAATGAATACAATTTTTTTCCACAATAATTTCCAAAACTTAAGAAAAATAATTGAAAACAACTTGTTAATAATGGAAATATAATAGAAAAAGTATGTATCATACTGAAACCAACACCAATACAAAAACTATCTAAAGAAAGTGCTAATCCTAGAAACAAAGCTTCTTTAGAATCGATAGTATTGGACTTATCTAAATCGGAAGAACTAGGATTTTTAATAATTTTTATTGTAATACCCAAACACTTAATAAAAAAGGAATATATTTTTTCTGTATCTGATATTTTCAAATCTTTAATATCTTTTATTTTATAGTTTGGTTTTGAAGTTTTTAAAGATTGGAAACACAAAAATAATCCCATTATGACTAAAATACAACCACCTAAGTAATGAATCAAAAAGTCAGGAAAAAGGTATTTTAATAAATTTCCAAAATATATAGAAAGAATGGAAATAACAAAGCTAAGAAAAAATAGGATAAATTTTGCTCCAATTGTTATCTTTGTATTTTTAATTCCATATGTAATACCAATTCCAAGAGAATCTATACTACTAGAAATTGCTAAAAATAAACAGTTAAGTAACATAAAAACACCTCTCATAACATAATATTAGTTTTGCGAAAAATGGTGAATCAATAGAAATAAAGAAAATCTCAAATTTTAAACAAAAATTGGTAATAAAAACATATGAAATGAATACAATTAAAAAAACGAAGGACAAGATAATGTCTATTTTTATTTCAAGATGTTAGAGGTGAGGGGGTATGAATTATTTTTTTCATTATTTCCTCGGTTTGCTCCATAGATTACAACTTCTACATTTTCAATAAACGAGCCTCTCGCTACTCACGCTTCCTCATTTATTGAAAACTAAGAAGTTGTACATCTATTCCACTGCACATTCGTCAATACATTCAAAAAATAATTCATACCCCCTCACCTCTAACATCTTGAAATAGAAAATGTCTATACAAAGGAGATGAAAATTATGTGGGAAACACTAAAAAAAGAAGAAGTAGAAAAAACACTGAATACAAACTTCATACAAGGACTAACCAATGAGGAAGTTATAAAAAGGCAAAATCAATACGGAAAAAATGTATTAAAAAATAATAAAAAAGAAAGCTTATTAGTAAAATTTTTAAAACAATTTAATGATTTTATGATAATTATCTTAATCATGGCATCTATTGTATCAGCAGGTGTATCATGGTATCAAGGGGAACATGATTATATTGATTCCATTATTATCATAGCAATTGTCGTATTAAATGCCATCATGGGGGTGTTACAAGAAGCAAAAGCAGAAAAATCAATTGAAAGTCTGAAAAAAATGACACCACAAATGTCAAAAGTTATGCGAAATGGAAAAGAAACACAAATTCCATCAGAAGAATTGACAATAGGAGATATCGTAATTTTAGAAGCAGGAAACCGTGTACCAGCAGATTGTAGAATTATAGAAAATTTTAATTTAAAGGTAGAAGAATCTAGTTTAACAGGAGAAACAGAAAGTATTGAAAAAGATGGAAATGCCATTTGCAAAAAAGGGATACCATTAGGGGATATTATCAATATGGTATTTATGGGAAGTACCGTTGTCAATGGGCATGCAAAAGTCGTAGTTACAGAGATTGGAATGGATACCAAAGTGGGTAAAATTGCCAATATGATTATTGAGAATGAATCACCAGAGACACCCATTCAAAAGAAGTTAAATCAAGTAGGGAAAATACTAGGGGTCATTTGTTTGATGATATGCTTAGTTATTTTTATCATAGGAATTATCAAGAAAATACCACCAATGGAAATGTTTATGACTTCTGTTGGATTAGCTGTTGCGGCAATACCAGAAGGGTTACCTGCTATTGTTACCATTATGCTATCAATCGGTGTAACCAAAATGGCAAAGCGAAATAGTATTATTCGAAAATTACCAGCAGTTGAAACATTAGGAAGTAGTAATGTCATTTGTTCAGATAAAACAGGAACATTAACACAAAATAAAATGAAAGTAGTAGAAATAAAAGCAGAAAATCCAAATCTGGCAATGGAATTGGCTACCATGTGTACAGATAGTAAAATAGAAATTAATAGTGGAAAAGTGGAGGTAGTAGGCGAGCCAACAGAAAATGCATTAGTTGAAATTGCTTACAAAAATAAACTACACAAAAAACAATTGTATCAAGCAATGCCAAGAGTTAGTGAAATTCCATTTGACTCAACAAGAAAATTAATGACAACGATTCACAAATTAGAGAATGGAAAGTATAGAGTGATTACCAAAGGAGCACCAGATGTATTATTAACCAGATGTATAGGAATCCAAAAAGAAAAGGTATTGAGAGAAAATGAGAAATTAGCCAATAAAGCATTAAGAGTCATTAGTGTAGCATACAAAGATATGGAGCAGTTACCAAGTAAAATCGAAAGTACTAGCATTGAAAATAATTTGAATTTTGTAGGACTAATTGGTATGATAGATCCTCCAAGAGAAGGTGTAAAAGAGGCAGTAGAAACCTGTAAAAAAGCTGGTATAAAAACAGTTATGATAACAGGAGACCATATTGCAACTGCAAAAGCGATTGCAGAAAAAATCGGTATCTATTCTAAAAATGATAGAGCAATTACAGGAGAAGAATTAGACAAACTTAATCAAGAAAATTTTGAAAAAGAAATTGAACATTACACTGTTTTTGCAAGAGTAACGCCAGAACATAAAGTGAGAATTGTCAAAGCATGGCAAAAAAAAGGTGCTGTTGTTGCCATGACAGGAGATGGTGTGAATGATAGTCCCGCATTAAAGATTGCAGATATTGGAATTGCTATGGGAAAAGGTGGAACAGATGTGGCTAAAAATGCAGCTGACATGATTTTAGTAGATGATAATTTTGTAACAATTGTAGATGCGGTTAAACAAGGAAGAAATATTTATGATAATATACGAAAAGCCATTCATTTTTTGATAGCAACGAATATAGGGGAAATTGTAACCATTTTTATGGGATTGGTCTTAGGACTGCAATCACCACTACTTGCTATACAATTATTATGGATAAATTTAGTAACAGATTCTTTGCCTGCAATTGCCATAGGATTAGAACCACCTGAAAAAGATATTATGGAGAGAAAACCAGTTAATTCAAAGAAAGGAATATTTGCAGATGGATTATGGAGTAAAATCATATTAGAAGGTATTATGATAGGTATGCTTACATTAATTGCCTTTAGCATAGGAAATAAATATTATGGAGTAGAAGTTGGAAGAACTATGGCATTTATTAGTATGGGATTATTAGAACTTGTCCACAGTTTTAACATAAAAAGTGAAAAATCTATTTTTAAAGTGGGAATATTAGAGAATAAATTTTTAATTGGAAGTTTTATCCTTGGCTTTTTTGTCCAGACTATTGTTGTATTTATTCCTACTTTAGCTAATATATTTAATGTAACTAATTTAACTTCACAGCAATGGATCATCACATTAGGTATTTCTTTATTACCAATTCCAATTATAGAATTGCAGAAAAAGATAAATAAAATGAGTATAACAAAAGAGAGAAAAGTAGAAACAAAATATAGTATCCAAGGAATAATAAGAGATAAATAACATTTATAGAAGCCGAAACTTGTTATATATGAAAAAATCTTATATAGATTAAGATAAAAGTCAATTTGTTCAATATAATAAAAAATAGTTTTGCAAACATAGCAAAACTATTTTTTTGTCATATTATTTTATCTTTGTGAATATAATATAGTGCAATGACAAAGGGGGGAGAGATTTGGGACAAGTCATACCAAATAAATGGAAAAAACATCTAGTATTAGTAGAATTTGGATTAAAAAAGCAAGAGGACTTAGAAAATGAGATTCATCGATATTCTGTTTTCATGTAAATACATTAATAGAGGATATAGAAAAAGAACTAAGACAAAGTCCTAACAGCGGAATGTATATCATTTCTTCTATTCCTTCTCATGATTGTTTTAAATTGCCAAATGTGTGTGTTTCTTCTCTTGAAGACTTGGAAGCATTTAAAAACAGTTTAAGTACATATTTTTATGATAAGTTTTCTGAAGTTTGGTATTGCAAAAAGCCTTTTCAAAATGGACATGATGCGATAACAGGAAGAATTTCTTTAGATAATAGAAGTTGGGTAAATTCTATAAAACATAGTCATCATATAGAACAAGTGTGGAATTGTAGTCATAGGGAAATCGAAAGACTTAATGAACATTCTAATGCGATTTATTTACGTGCTTCTCGTGAGGGATGGGCAAGACAGTATCATATAGATGATTTAAGAGTTCCTTCACGTGAATATAAAGACAAGGTCATAGAAGGATTTAGACAAACAGCTATTAGTATAGAGCAGAATAAAGAGAAAATAGAACAATTTGAAGGATTTTTAAAAGAAATAGGAATCCATGAACTTTGTTTAGAATACATGTTATCACAAAAAGGATTTTCATTTATTGATTGGGATACAAGTAATGATACTAAGGTGATAAATCATGTATTTCCTACAAAAGAAAAAAGTTATGTATTATAATGAGGTTTTTATGTTATATGTGATTAGACATGGGAAAACAGATTGGAATTTGCAAAATAAAATTCAAGGAAGAGCAGACATTCCCCTAAATTATGTGGGAATTCAAGAGGCAGAAATAACCAAAAAAATATTAGATACCATACCATTTTATAAAATTATTTCATCACCATTAAGTCGTGCAAAAAAAACTGCAGAAATTATTAGCAATTGTCAAACCCCTATTGTGACAGATGTAAGAATAATTGAAAGAGATTTTGGTGAGTTTGAAGGATTAAGAAAGGAGTCATTTGATTATACTGCATTTTGGAATTATTCGTTAAATAACCAATATGTAAAAGCAGAAAGTATTCAAGAATTGTTAAAAAGAGTTTACAATTTTTTAGATGAATATAAACCAATATATGAAACAAATAATATACTAGTTGTAACACATTCTGGAGTTATTCCAGCAATTTGTTGCTATTTTAAAGGAATCCCTAAAAATAACAATATATTTACATATCATTTTAAAACTTGTGAAATTATCAAATTTTAGTTATGGAGGGATTTTTTTTATGAACATTTTTGATACACCAAGTACCTATATGAAAGAGATTATCACAAAAATAAGAATAGATGAGGATAAAATAAAAACATTTAAAGGAAAAACAATGGCTTTTGTATTTTTTACAAAATTTTGTGATGTACAGTGTTCACATTGTTTTTTTAGATCTGATAATGAGGGATTTGAAGTACCAAGAGAGCAATATGAGTTTTCAAAAGAAGGATTTGAAAAATTTATTACATTTATCAATTGTTCTAATAATGGATATTTATCTATCTTAGGTGGAGGAGAACCTTTTAAAAGATTTGATTATATAAAAGAAACGATTAGAAGAGTTAAAACAGATAGAATAGTAATTGTTACAAGTGGTATGTGGGGAGCAGATGCGGAAGTTTGTAGAAGAATGATTGAAGAAATGTATCAAGCATTATTCCAAAGAGAGACAGAAACGAAACTGGTTCTTAGGATAAGTCTAGATAAGTGGCATATAGCTAAAATTGGTATTCATTGCATCTTTCATATTATTGATGTGTTTAAAAATTTCTTTGTAGATAAAGAGAATTTTGAATTACAATTACATACATTAACAGGGGATCATTCTATTGATAAAATACTAGAACATTATTCTGGCTGTATAAAAACAAAAGGAAAAAAATATGTATCAGATAATGAAGAAATTTTTAAAATTGGATTGTATCGATATGCATTGCAGTTTCCAGATGGATATAAAATTGATGTGGGAGTTGCGCAAATCTTTCATTCTAATTTAAAAGTAAATTTAAAAAGAACTAGTAGTAAACAATTAGAGGAATTAATTACACTTTTTGATAATGATATGAAATATAATTCTTATAGTAATCCATCTTTAGTCCGAAATAAAAATAATGAATGGGGATTAGATTTTTTAATTAGTTATAATGGAAATATTGCAACATGGGGAAATGAACAATTATATGGATTAAATAATCTATATACAGATACCTATCAAGAGATTGTTTCAAATATATATACTAATATTATTTCTTATTCATTATTAGATAAAGGATATTTTTATCGAACACAAATTATTCAAGAAGTGAATCCATTAGCTGTACTTAGATCAAAAGCAATTCATATTAGAGATTATGCAGGTGCATCTATTTTAGAAGAAAATCATACGGTCTTGTATTATGCAATTAGAGTGATACAAGATTATATAAAAGAAAAAGTGATATCAGTAGAGGAATTATCAGGTTTGTCAACAGAATTACAAACGGCAATAAAAACAAAAAAGGGAATTTTGAAAAAACGATATCAAACTAGTTCATATTCTATTATTAAGCAATATATGGAAAAAGGAGATTTTGAGGAAACAGAGTGGAGAGATTTATTTAATTTAATCTATTTTGGACATTATGCTGTGTCTAAAGAACAAATAGAAAAAGGGATTCAATATTATAATCTACATGCTAGTAGAAAGATTATGAAATTAGAAGAGGTATTAGAAAATTCTAAAGAGCATTATCAAAGATTAACAGAAAGATTAACTTTTATGAAACCAGAGGCAAAAAAGTTATGTATGGAAAAAGATAAACAATTAGAGGCGATATAGATACCTTGTATATTTTTAAGTGAATATTAATAGAAGAAACGTATAAAAGTAAAAAATATGCTTGCATTATGTAAAAAAATATGATAAAATAGCTGTGCTTTAAAGATAGTATAGCTATTTTTAAATCTCTACTTGCAGAAAATGCAAGGTATAAATCCATAGGGAGGTGAAAGATAATGAATAAATACGAAAGTATTATCATTGTTAATCCAAATGTTGATGAAGCAGGTTTAAAAGCTTTAGAAGAAAAATATACAGGAT
This sequence comes from uncultured Clostridia bacterium, assembly GCA_944390535.1. Classification (GTDB taxonomy): domain Bacteria; phylum Bacillota; class Clostridia; order TANB77; family CAG-508; genus CAG-269. Next base: position 17,517 of record CALXQV010000027.1, read on the forward strand.
TAATCAATGAAAACGGTAAAGTGGAATCAGTTGAAAACATGGGAAAAAGAAAACTAGCTTATGATATTAAAAAATTCACAGAAGCTACATATGTTTTATTCAACTTTGAAGCAAAACCAGAATTAATAGCTGAACTTGAAAGAGTTTACAGAATTACAGATGATATTATAAAATTCATCACAGTAAAAGTAGAAAAATAGGAAAAATTAAATAAAGAAGGGGCCTTTATTTAAAGTAAAGAAAGGTGATAAAAGATGAACAAAGTAATTTTAATGGGAAGATTAACTAGAGATCCAGAAACCAGATATACACAAACTAACAACACATTAGTATCTTCATTTAGTCTAGCAGTTAATAGAAGATTTGTAAGACAAGGAGAAGAAAGACAAGCAGATTTTATTAACATTGTTGCATGGAGTAAATTAGGAGAATTTTGTAGCAAAT
>CALXQV010000028.1 GCA_944390535.1 uncultured Clostridia bacterium
ATAAAAATATTATTAATCAGAGAATTATTAAGAAGACGCCATAATCATTTTCCACCAAGGCCACCACATAATCCACGTCCACCAATGAGACCACCAATCATGCCTAGAAACTATCAACCGTTATATGATATTTATGAATATTAAAATGATTTAAAAATGAAATTTTTACCAATTTTTCAAAATTAACTTTGAATAGAAATTCAAAAAATGCAAAAAATAAATAAGAGAAATTTTGAAAGGTGGTAAGAAAAATGAAAGTAAAAGATTGTATGTGTACTGATGTTTGTTGTGTAAAACCAGAAACAACCATAAGTGATGTTGCTAAATTAATGAGTCAAAACCATATCGGTTCAATCCCTGTTTGTGATAATCATAATTGTTTATGTGGTATTGTTACAGATAGAGATATCATTTTAAGAACGATTGCTTGTGATAAAGATGTAAAATCAACACCTGTCAGTGATATCATGTCAACAAATGTATGTACCTGTGAAGAAGATGAAGATATGGCAAATGCGGAAAATAAGATGGGAACAAACAAAGTAAGAAGATTACCTGTTTGTGATAGTCATAAAAAAGTAATTGGTATATTAACATTAGGAGATATTGCGCAAAATAGAGCAAAATTGGATGATAAAGAAATTTGTATTACATTCGAAGATGTTTGTGATTGTGATACAAATAAAAATGCAGAATAATAAAATATAAAGTTTTTATATAGAAACAGTAGAATGATTTTATATTCTACTGTTTTTGTTTTCTATTTCGTATATAAAATTTTATGATACATATAATAAATAATGAAACCAATTTTATGATTCGTTTAATATTACAATAAAAAATATAAGAGGAGGGGAGAGATGATTATAAATATACCATATTGGACAAGAGTATTAAAAAATATCATATATGTTGCATTATTGATAATAGGCTTGTATATAGCATTAAAGTTATCCATTTTTTATATGCCTTTTTTAGTAGCATTTATTATTTCTCTAATTATAGAACCTCTTATAAAATTTATTATGAAAAAAACAAAATTAACTAGAAGGACTAGCTCTATTATTATCTTTCTAATTGTTTCTATTACAATTCTAGGAATATTAGCCTGGATAATCATTACATTATTTTCAGAATCCTCAAGTTTACTTCAAGGATTGAATGATTATGTAGATAAAGCATCTGATCAACTCCAAGGATTTATTGAACAATTTGATTTTGATAAAATCAGGTTATCAGATGAAATATTAACCATTGTTCAAGAATCAAGTGGTGATTTTTTGCAAACCATATCTAACTGGTTAAGAAATGCCTTAAATGGTTTAATTAATGTAGTTACGAAAATACCTGAAATTGCAATTTGTGTAGGTATAACTATATTAGCTTTATATTTTATATGTGTTGATAAGATATATATTTTAGATCAAATAGAATATCATTTGCCAAAAGCATGGGTAAAAAGATTAAGCACACATTTAAAAGATTTGATACAAACATTGGGAGGATATTTAAAAGCAGAAGTAACTTTGATTTTAGTTTCATTTATTATTTCTTTAGTAGGATTATATATATTATCTTTTTTGAAATTTAATATACAATATCCTTTATTAATGGCATTGTTTATTGGTTTTGTAGATGCTCTTCCTATTTTAGGTTCTGGAACAGTTATGATACCTTGGGCTATTATTTCTGCACTAAATGGTGATTTATCTTTGGGAATTGCTATTCTTACTTTATTTATTATCATGTCTGTTGTCAGACAATTTTTAGAACCAAAATTAGTTAGTAAAAATATTGGTGTTCATCCTATATTTACATTAATTGCTATGTATACTGGATTTAAAATAACAGGTGTTATTGGTTTGTTATTAGGTCCAATTGCTTTAATTATTATTAAAAATATTTTTGCTAATTTAATTGATAGAGGTGTATTCAAAACAATTTTTGATAAAAAATAGAACGTTTGGCGCATCCAAACGTTCTTAAATTTTATTCCCATTCAATCGTTGCAGGTGGTTTTGAAGTAATATCATAAACGACTCTATTAACATGTTTTACTTCATTAACAATTCTTGAAGACACTTTTTCTAATATCTCATAAGGAATTTTGCTCCAAACACCTGTCATAAAATCTGTTGTTTCTACTGCACGTAAGGCGATTGTATAATCATAAGTTCTTTCATCACCCATAACACCAACAGATTTTAAGTTTGTTAATACTGCAAAATATTGATTGATAGATTTATGAAGTCCAGCATTTGCAATTTCTTCTCTAAAGATACTATCTGCTTCTTTTAGGATATCTAATTTATCTTCAGTAATATCTCCAATCACTCTGATAGCTAATCCAGGTCCAGGGAATGGTTGTCTAAATACTAAGTTTTCTGGTATTCCTAATTCTAATCCTGTTTTTCTAACTTCATCTTTAAATAGATTTCTTAAAGGTTCTACAATCTCTTTAAAATCAACATAGTCTGGAAGACCTCCAACATTGTGATGACTTTTAATAACAGAACTTTTTCCTAAACCACTTTCAATCACATCTGGATAGATAGTACCTTGTACTAAAAAGTCTACTGCTCCGATTTTCTTTGCTTCTTCTTCAAAAACTCTAATAAATTCTTCACCAATAATTTTTCTTTTAGTTTCAGGGTCTGCTACCCCTGCAAGTTTCTCTAAAAATCTATCTTTTGCATTTACTCTAATTAGGTTAATATCAAATTGATTTCTGAAAACTTCTTCAACCTCATCACCTTCATTTTTACGAAGTAGGCCATGATCTACAAAAATACAGGTTAAATTTTTACCAATCGCTTTATGTAATAGGACAGCAGCAACAGAAGAATCTACACCACCAGATAAAGCACATAAAGCTTTTTTATCTCCAATTTTTTCTTTTAATGTTTTAATGCTTTCTTCCACGAAAGAAGAAATTTGCCAATCTCCAGAACAACCACAAATATGAAATAAGAAATTCTTAATGACTTGTGTTCCATTCACAGATAAGTTTACTTCTGGATGAAATTGAATACCATATAATTTTTTCTCTACATTTTCCATACCAGCATTTGGGCAATGGTCTGTTGAACCAATGTTTTTAAAACCATTTGGTACTTCAGATACAAAATCTGTATGACTCATTAAAAAATCATTTGTTGTCTCAAATCCTTGAAATAGGGAAGAGGTGTTATCAATGTTTACTTTTGTTGTTCCATATTCTCTTGTATTTGCTCTTGATACATTTCCTCCTAAAGTATATGTCATTAATTGCATACCGTAACAAATTCCTAAAACAGGAATCCCTAAATCGAAAATTCCATCTGCACATTTAGGAGAGTCTTCACCATAAACACTAGCAGGTCCTCCTGTGAAAATAATTCCTTTTGGGCTTTTTTCTTTAATTTTTTCAATAGAAATGTTGTATGGTACAACTTCAGAATACACATTACATTCTCTAACTCTTCTTGCAATTAATTGATTGTATTGTCCACCAAAGTCTAAGATTAAAATTAATTCATTTTTTTTCATATTTACCTCCGAATTTAAAATCATATACATATGATATCATAATTTGTCGATAAAGTAAATAAAAAACAGGATTTATGCAGGACAAAGACATGAAAAAATTTTTTTATTTGCTAGTACTGTTTGGAAAAGCATTATTGAAAAAACATATAAGCTATGTTATACTTATAATGCTAATAAATTATTGAGGAGGAAATATGAATATAGGAATTGATATTGATAATACTATAACAGATACAACCCCTTTATTAAAGGAATATTGTAAAAGATACAATGATACAGTTGTAAAAAGAGGACTAAAAATGCATCTAGATGGTTTTGCAAGTTATAATCTTTATGATTGGACACCAGAAGAAAATATGGATTTTTGTATAAAATATTTGGAGGAAGTTGTTATGCAATCGCAAGTCAAAGAAAATGCAAGAGAAACTATACAAGAATTAAAAAAAGAAGGCCATAAAATCCATATTATATCATCAAGAGCTGTTCCTATGTTTAAAACACCTTATGAAACCACAAGAAAATTTTTAAAAGAACACGAAATTATTTATGATAAACTGTTAGTGGGAAAGATAGAAAAAAAATCTTCATGTATTGAAAACCATTTAGATGTTTTGATAGAAGATGATCCACAATATATAAATGAAATGGCTAAGTTTATGTCGGTTATTGTATTTGATACTTACTATAATAAACAATGTATTGGAAATCATATTATGAGAGTATTTAATTGGAAAGAAGTATATAATAAAATTAAACTACTAGAGCAAAAGAATTTTTCATAATCATACATAGAAAAATACCCAAGAGGGTATTTTTTGTTTCTACAATATGCCATTTGTTGGTATATATGTCTCATCTGGTGGATATACATATTCTTCATTTGGTTTATCTACTGTTTGCATTTCTGTTACTTTAATAATCGGCATATCACCATGGTAATTACCCTTTGTAATTTCTCCTGTCAATTGTACCCATGTTTCATCTGCAAAATCTTGTGCTTTATCAAATTCACACAAAAAACCCACAATCACATATTGATAATCAGAGGAAATAATCATATCCCTTGCCAATATAAATTGTTTATCTGTTAAATCTAATACTCGATATACATATCCTGTGAATTGAATTTTTACACCAACATAAGCATCTATATTTTCATGAACGGCTTTTAAAATATTGGTGTAATTTTTTGCAGAAATGATAGATATGTCATTTTGAGGAATACAACTAGAAACATTCCTATCATTTTTAGCACCAACAAATAATTTAATACTAACAAAAATTAAAATAGCAATAATTAATAAGACAATTCCTGTAAAAAAATATTTAAAAATTTTACTACCATTTACTTTAAAATTATATATAAACATAACAAATCCTTTCTACTATATAGTTTGCTATTTAAATATATGTTTTAAAATTGCTATTATGATAAATATTTTATATCTATGTAGCACATGACTTTTTAAAGAGTTACAATTCAGTATAATGATACAGTATGTAGTGTGTTGCTCTCCACGAAACCCACTCTAAATATACTATATACTGTATTATTATGCTAAATCACAATTTCAAAGAAACGTGTTTTCAATAAATACATTTAAAGCACTTGATAAAAATAGATTTTAGTGATATAGTAACAAAGTGAAAAAATAAACTTAGGAGGACCGATAAATAATGGGATTATTTAAAACATACAGTGAAAAAGAAGTAAAAAGAGTAAAGCCATTAGTTGCTAAAATTAATGCTCTTGAAGAAGAAATGGAAAAATTAAGTGATAGTGAATTAAGAGGAAAAACAGATTATTTTAAAAAACAATTATCAGATGGCAAAACATTAGATGATATATTACCAGAAGCTTATGCAGTTGTTAGAGAAGCTTCTAAAAGAGTTCTAGGTATGAGACATTTTGATGTGCAATTAATTGGTGGTATTGTCTTACACCAAGGTAGAATTGCAGAAATGAAAACTGGTGAAGGAAAAACATTAGTTGCTACATTACCAGTATATTTAAATGCACTTGAAGGAAAAGGTGTGCATGTTATTACTGTCAATGATTACTTAGCAAAAAGAGATAGTGAATGGATGGGAAAATTATATAAATTCTTAGGGTTATCTGTTGGTTTAGTTATAGCTGGAATGGATCCAAAAGAAAAACAAGCAGCATATAATGCAGATGTAACATATGGGACAAATAATGAATTTGGGTTTGATTATTTAAGAGACAATATGGTTATTTATAAAGACCAATTGGTACAAAGAGGATTACATTATGCTATTGTCGATGAGATAGATAGTATTTTAATTGATGAAGCTAGAACACCACTGATTATTTCAGGTAGAGCAAATGAATCTTCTGACTTGTACAAAAAAGCAGATAATTTTGTTAGAAGATTGACACCAAAAATCATCGTAGAGGAAGATGTAAAAGATTATGCACAAGCAGAAGACAATGAAAAATACGACTATATTGTAGACTTAAAGGCAAAATCTGCATCTCTTACACAAAAGGGTATTAAAAAGGCAGAAGAGACCTTTGGACTAGAAAACTTTAATGACTTAGAAAATTCAACATTAGTACATCATGTTAACCAAGCTTTAAGAGCATATGGTGTTATGAAGAAAGATATTGACTATATTGTAAAAGATGGGGAAGTATTGATTGTTGATGAATTTACAGGTCGTATCATGTATGGAAGAAGATATAACAACGGATTACACCAAGCAATTGAAGCAAAAGAACATGTTAAAATTGCAGATGAATCAAAAACATTAGCAACGATTACATTCCAAAATTACTTTAGAATGTATGATAAATTATCTGGTATGACAGGTACAGCTATGACAGAAGAAGCAGAATTCGAAGAAATCTATAACTTGGATGTCGTAGAAATACCAACTAACAAACCAATGATTCGTAAAGATGAAAATGATGTTATTTACAAAAATGAAAATGCAAAATTTAGAGCAATTGTAAGAAGTATAAAAGAAAGTCATGAAAAAGGACAACCTGTTTTAGTAGGTACAGTATCTATTGAAAAATCTGAAAAATTAAGTAAATTATTAAAACAAGAAGGCATCAAACATGAAGTATTAAATGCAAAATACCATGAAAAAGAAGCGGAAATTGTTGCACAAGCTGGTAAGTTTGGAGCAGTAACCATTGCTACAAACATGGCAGGACGTGGTACAGATATTATTTTAGGTGGAAATAGTGAATTTTTAGCTAAAGAAGAAATGAGAAAAAAGAAAATATCTCATGAATTAATTGAAGAAGCAAATACATATTATGAGACAGATAATGAAGAAATCTTAAATGCTAGAAAAGAATTTAAAAATCTAGTAGATAAATATGAAGAACAAATCAAAGAAGAAAAACAAAAAGTAATTGATGCTGGTGGATTAAAAATTATTGGAACAGAAAGACATGAATCGAGAAGAATAGATAATCAGTTGAGAGGGCGTTCTGGACGTCAAGGGGATATTGGTGAATCAAAATTCTATATTGCATTAAATGATGATTTAATGAAAATCTTTGGTGGAGATATGATTACAAAGGTATATAACTCACTAGGTGCAGATGAAGATATGCCAATTGATTCAAAAATTATATCTAAAGGTGTAGAAAATGCTCAAAAAAAGGTAGAAGGTAGAAACTTTACGATTCGTAAAAATGTATTAAAATATGATGATGTTATGAATGCACAAAGAGAAATTATTTATGCACAAAGGCGTGAAGTATTAAATGGCGAGAATATCCATGACAACATTATGGATATGGTAAATACTGTTGCTGATGCAACTGTTCAGATGTATATAGAACCTGAAAACAATGAAGTAAATATCGAAGCTTTACATCAGGATGTTTTAAATACATATGGTATAGATATGTTATCATATATTAAAGACCATGTTTCTGAACCAAATAGCATTTCTGAAGAATTAATCAAACAAGCAAATGAGAAATATGCAGAAAAAGAAAGTCAAATTGGTTCTGATGAAATGAGGGAACTTGAAAGAGTCGTTATGCTGAAAGTTGTAGATGAAAAATGGATGAATCATATTGATAGTATGGATGAATTAAAAAATGGAATTGGTCTTCGCGCTTATGGACAACAAGATCCTGTTGTTAAATACAGAATTGAAGGTATGGATATGTTCGATGAAATGATTTCAGATATCAAAGTAGATGTAACTAAAATCTTAATGAATATTCGTCAGCAAGGTGAGGCAAAAAGGCAAGAGACAGTCAAAATTACAGGAGCAGCACTAGAAGCTATTCATAGTGTAGATGGCGGTTCAAAAATTGGAACAGATATTGATAGAACAATAAAAAATGATGGACCAAAAGTTGGAAGAAATGACCCGTGCCCATGTGGAAGTGGGAAGAAATATAAAAACTGCTGTGGTAAAAACCAATAATATCAATAATAGGATAAAGGAGATACTAAAATTTTATGGCAGAGAAAATATATGATGAATTATTATATGAAAAATTAGAAAGAGCATATCAAACTTTAGGATTAGATGAAAACGCAGATGAAAAAACAATTAAGAAAAAATATAGAATTTTAGTAAAAACATATCATCCTGATGAAAATTTGGGAGACAAAAATGCTGAACAAAAATTTAAAGAAATTGTACATGCATATGAAATTTTGTCAGATGAAAAAAATAGAAAAGTGTATCAAAAACTAAAAGAAAAATATGGAAGCAATTCTAAAGCAGAATCAGAAAGCTTTTGGGAACAAGAAAAATCTTCAGAATATACTTATAAAGAGCCAGAAGAAAAAAATAACAGGTATATCTTTAAAAAGCGTGATGGTAGTACTATAGAAATTTTACCTATGCGAAAAGTGGAAGTGGAAAACCAGACACTTTATGAGTATAAAATAATACAATATTATAAGGATAAAACAATAATAAATAATTTATATGGTAGAATAAATTTGAATGAACTTTTTAGGGATAAAGATTATTGTGATTTTTGTATAAACGTATTTTTAAGTAATGAAAATCTAGAAAGAACTATTGTTCAATATAATGGATTTTTAGGATATATAGAAGTTGCAAGAAAAGAAGATAAAGTTTTTTATAGGATAGTAGATAGAGATAAAGTCGATATTTTTGATATTAGCATGGCTTTAGGAAATGAAATTCCAAAAAGCAATCTACTATATTTAGATGATATTATGTTAGAAAAATTTGGAACTTTAGTACTAAATGGAAGAATATTAAATCAATATGTGTATTATTCTGACTATTTGAATAAAATAAGTTTGATTTATAGTGAAGAAATAGATTTCGAAAAATATAAAAAAGATTATAAATACGCCAGGGGAATAGAATCCTTGCTTCTAGAAGAAAGAGTTGAGGAAAAAGTTAAACAAGGTGGATATATAGGCTCTGTAGCATATAATGTAGAAACGGACACCTATGATATTGTAATGGATAGAGAAATAGAAAAAACTTTAAATATGAAACAAACAAAGGGAAGATAGCTTTTTAGCTATCTTCCCTTATTTCTTTACTTATTTTTATAAGTGGTTAGTGAGTAAGTTATAATCAAATACTAAACCTACTTTTTTTATAATAAATAATCATTAGTATCTCTTTTATTTCCTGTATTATTTACATATTCAGAAGTTTGTTTTATAACAGAGGTCAACAGTATATCCATAAATTCTCTTAATTGATTTATATCATACGGGTCATTAGGATTATTTTCCAAATAATATTGCAAAGTAGGGGATAAGAATATATTAAATGTTTCGATACTAGTTTCTTCTGAAAAATCTAAATGGTTAGACTTAGAATGATACTTTTTAGCTTCACAATTAGTAAATAAACCATTTATTATATTCTCTAAATCTTTACGTTTGTCAATATTTTCTATTGCGTAGAGATACTTCTCAATCTTTTATCTATTTCATTATGTCCTATTTTTAAATTAGAATCTTTTACATAAGTACTATCTACTAAAACAACGCTAGAAAAAAAGTCCTGTGAGCCTTTAAAAGCTTCTATAAAATAAGAATCAAAATATAATTTATTATGATATCTACTAACAGGTTCTCTAATAAGCATATTTAAAAGAGCTTGCAAATCATTTTCATTAAAATGATTTAAATCTTCCGTACTTGTGCTTGGATTTTTGACATAATCATACATATCCATATATTGTTTCTCTGTGAATGGTGTATAAGAAGGCTTATTATGTACAGAAGTATCATCAGTTAATTTATTTGACAATTCATTGATTTTGTCTGGGTTAGATAATAGGTTAATAGTATTTTTTAATAAACTAGTAATAAAAGGTTTAATATCCTTACTAGTAGAATCAGAAATAATAGAGGAAATTGTCAATTTTAGAAATCTTGAAATATAGCGGATTTTTTGCTATAATTGGTAAGAGTTTTAAAACTTTTTGCATAAATATTTATTAGAAAATTTTTCTAGAAAGGAGAGAGAGTAAAACAACGTAATTTCAGTAACATGTTAACCAAATATAAAAAAGGAGAATAAGTATGATGAGGGAACAAAATCGGAATTTAACAGATCAACGAATAAAAAGAAAGATGTATTGTTTACTGTTCACAATGCTTATAATATTTGTAATAGCATTAATTTATGATACGGTAAACAAACCAAATTTTAAAGTACATGACAATGTTATAAAAAGGAACTTGTCATGGGTAAATTTCTTAGAAATGGATTACGAACCCATTAATCGGGATGCGGCATGGGATAGCGAACTTCCGAATTTTATGTACGAGGACATACAATATGCCGAAGAAAATGATATTGAAAAAATTGAATATGTTTTCAAATCTTCTAAAATTAATCTACTAAGATTTTCAGAAGATTGGGACCTATATTTTAATGATGATTTTTCTGAACACTTCTATAATTTCTCTCTATATAGGAATAAAACTAGTATATCTGTTTATGGATATTATCATGGTTCATTTTGCAAAACAGAAATAGGATATGGAGTTGGAGGAAAAGATATCTTAACTTATTACCCGGATCTTCCTTTTAATCTTGAATTAGATGAAACTTTTAATAAAACAAAAGTAGGAGATTATACATTGCTGAACTCTTATAATTCTTTTTATCTATATAAAGATGGAAATATAATAACCTCGACCGAATTCGAAGAAGGTAATATTAAGAAAATACAATTATTCAGAGGGATTTTTACTACCACAAATAATGAATTATATATTATTCTTCTCGGAGAGTTAGATGGCAAACCACAGATTATTTTTCAACTTTTAAGCTCAGAAATAGAAGTAGAAGATTTTCTTTTAAGTAGTCCTCTTCCTGTACTTTATAATCAAGATAAAACAAATGAATTGCCGATTATAAAGAAAAAGGATGGGTATTATGTTATATGTCCAGAAGATTGGAATACGTTTGAGAAATACAATGTACAAACATTTTCTAAGTTTCATGAGATAGAAGAAAATAAAATTAAAATTTCTTTAGTTTCTCTTCTGGAAACTTTTGAAAAAGCTGAAATTTCTTATTCGGCACAAACATGGACAGCGCTTCTCATTTTTAATTTAAATGGAGAAAAATATCTATATGAATATTATTTTGGTGGGTATGATGAAAGTATAAATCTACCAGATTCCATTGCAGAGAAATTCTCTTTAACGGTAGAATCCTTCGGAGACTTATGGAAGGTTATTGAAAATGTTAGAGAATCTTATTACGAGTTTTATGATCATCAGGGGACGTATATGTCCCCTGGAATTTTATATATATGCAAATTACTGATTTTATAAATATAAATATATACTTAAATTGTTAGTATAAACTTTTAGTAGGGAAAATTTGATAAAAAATTGAATAAGAGATACCAATTTGATAGAATATTTTTATCGAAAAAATCAATATTCAAGGAGGTATCTCTTATGTATCAAATTATACAAAAGATTTATGAAAAAAACAATAAAATTTTAAAAGAAGGGTTAAAAAAAGTATTAAATGGAGAAGATGTAAGTACACTAACAGGTGCAATAAAAGAATTTACAGATATTTTAGGAAAAGAACTTTTTTCAGAAATAGTAACACAAATAGAAAAAATAGTATTTGAGGATTCAAAAAGGCAAAGAGAATATGAAGCAGTAAGATTTGCATAAAAAAGTTTAATAACAAAAAATGGGAAAACAAAGTTTGAAAGAAGATATTACAAAGATAATAAAACAGGAGAAAATGTATGTCTAACAGATAAAATATTAGGAATAGATAAAGGAGAAAGAATAGATAAAAAGGTAAAAGCAGAATTAATCCAAAAAGCAAGTGAACAATCATATAGTAAATCGGGAAAATTAATTGTGCCAGAGATGGAAATAAGTGCAACAACAGTAATGAAAAATGTAAGAAAAAATGAATGGAAAATGGAAATAAAGGAAAGAAAAGAAGGAGAAAAAATAAAAGCAAAACAAATATTTATACAAGTAGATGAAGACCATGTAAAACAAAGAGGAAAAAAAGGAAGTACAATATCAAAAATAGTAACAATATATACAAGGAAAAGAATATTAACAAAACCAGATAGAATAGAAAAAGTAAAACAAGTAAGGAAAGAATTAGTGGATAAATTCACATTTTCAGGATTGTACAAAGATACAGAAGCAATGTGGGAAGATGTAGCGTATTACATAGACTGCACATATAAAAAAGAGGAAATAGAAATAGTATTTGTAATGGGAGATGGAGCATCATATATAAAAGCAGGAACAGAGTGGATAGGAAAATCAGTATTTGTGTTAGATAGATTTCACTTAGAAAAATATATAAACCATTTGAATTATGATGAATATTTAAAAACAAAATTGCAAGAAGCAATAGAAGAATTTGACCCAATAAGCACAGAAAATATAATGAACGAAGCAATAAAGAAAGTGGAAGAAGAAATAAAAGAAGATAAAGAATTAGGAAGAAATATGAAAAGATTAGAAAACAGACTAAAAAAAGTAGAAGAAACAAAAACATACCTAATGAACTAATGGGATGGAATAGAAGCACATGATATTTACAGAGATAAATTAACAGGATGTTGCCAAGAAGGGCAAGTACATCATACGTTATCTGAAAGATTAAGCACAGATGCTAAAGTATGGATTGAAAACGGAATAGACGAAATGAGTCAATTGAGAGCATTTACACAAAATAAAGGAGATATTTACAAAAAGCTAATAGATATATCAACAGAAGAAAAAAGAGAAAAGAAAATAGAGGAACTAGAAAAAAGAATAAGAAAGAAAGAAAATACAAAAATATTTGGAACAATAGGATTAAAGATACCAATAGGAATGGCAAGAGATAAATTGTATTATGAGTTAAAAGACATATGGTATGGAAAAGCTATATAAGTATTGATAGATAAAGAAATTTATGATATTTTAAAAAAGACCTAAAATAGGTTTATTAAGTGAATCTAAAAATAAAGATAGAAATATAAAATTAAAAAGGCTTATCGAAAATCAAGAAACAAAATCAGTTCAAGACTTTAATAAAGAGAAATCCTACTAAAAATTTATGCTATCCAATGAGTAGAAAAATGTTGATTTATCCATGAAAACTTGTTATAATAAAGTTGTTTCAAATAAACTTATTTATGGAGGGATAAAAATGTTAAAACAAATTTTTAAATTTTTCAAATCACGGAATACTTTAACAATTGCAGAAATATTAAAGGAGACCTTTTCTTATTATAATTTTGATTATACTTTAATCAAATTAGAAACAGCTCCTTTAGGAGAAAATGAAGTATCGATTGCGGAAGCAATAAAGAATGTACCAATGTTAGAATGTAATTTACAAGAAGTGGATTATTTTGCATAATTTTAACAGAGAGGAGATTTTTGTATGTTGTTTATAGGAATAATAGTATTTATATTCATACTGATATATTTTATTTGGTGTGAAATAAAAGCGTCGGTATTTCCAAGAGCAGGTTTTAAAGATAGTGAAAAAGTTAATTTGAATGATGTAAGGTTTGTTAAGTTTTTTCCATAATCTCAAAATTAGAGATTAAAAAAGCGAGAAGACAATTGGTAATTTCAATGCTTTCTCGCTTTTTGCTATATAAAAATATCCATATTTTGTAGACAAATCGCAAATTTTTAGAGTACTTCCGATAAATAAGATGTTATTGCACTATTCAGATTTAATGCAGTTTTTAGATAGTAAAACGGAAATAAGGTTGAAAAAAATAGTCTAAAGATTTTAGAGGTGTATCTAAAAGTGTAAAAATTTTTTCTCTTATATCTTTAGATGAATAATTATCAATAGACTTACCTTTAGGAAAAAATTTTCTTAGTTGTTTATTTATGTTTTCAACATTCGGCTTTTGATTTGATACATATGGGTCGCAATAAAATAATTTACACCTTTCTTCACCTGTATTTTTAGAAAAACAAATTCCATCAAAATCATTAAACCATGGGGTTCTATCAGTAAGAATTGCAGGGAATAAATCCAAAAATGTTCTGTTCCAATTTTTTCTTCTATCTTGTCAAAAAAAGAAACAACTTTAGAAGAATTTGGAAGATTTATTATTTCAATAATAGTAAATTGCAAATTAGGTAAAGAAAGTGTTAAAATAGAGTTAGAGTCTTTCTGGATGGAACCAAGAAAGTTTAATTGCCATACATATGAATTTGGGTGATCATGTATGTATGCAAGGTAATCAAGGTAAGTATGATTACTTCTGTCTATTTTATTGTCAGAGTAATCGTACTTACTTTTATATTTTCTTTTTTTGTAAGTTACAACAAAAGGCAAATCAATCTTCTTTGTTGATAAATAACCTTTGTCAATATATCTGTATAAAGTAGATAATGATGGGAAGAAATATAAAAATTGCTGTAGAAAAAATTAGTAAATAAGAGGTTGCAATATATTAAAATCTAAAAAGTAGTAGCTAGACTGCTACTTTTTATGTATTAGAAAGTATTTATTAGTTTTAAATTCTATTTTTATTGACAAATTTACATAACATATATATAATAGTATACACATAATAAAAGGGAGGTATAAAGAATGTCGATAAGTGGTATATCACTTCGGCAACTTGTCGAAGTATATATGAAATCTGGTAAAAATTTAGGGTTTTCCGATGTAGATTTATGTCTTGAACTTCTTGAAACACGGCAGGATGTGGAATTTAAAGAGTATTCTTTATGGATTCAAAAGGCCTGTGAAAGTATTCATAGATTATATGATAATCAAGATCTTAAACCCAAATTAGACATAGTTACTTACTGCAGTATGATGGAAAAAATTTTTAAAAAACAACCTGATAGGACTATTCCAAGAAATGATTTTCTTACATTATCGTATATAGTATTTACCATACATCAAAAGCAATATAAAGATGTAGAAGACTTTTTAGAGATATTAGAAAGGAATTTTGGAATAGAAAGTTCCTATTCAGAAATCAAAATCTTAGGAAATCTAATTGGAAAACTACATCCTGGATTGCAAAATTTTATATCTCGTTACTTTGAAAAATCCGAAAAAGCTTTATGGATTTCTAGAAGTAAAGAAGATAGATTAAGCGCTTTAGAAAAAGCAGAGACCAAGATGTATACAGAGATTACCAGAGAATGGAAAAAACTAGATCATAGGTTCTAAAAGACAAGTAAGTAGGTTCTAAAAAAGCTAAGATATTAAGCTTTTTGAACCTACTTTTTCTTTAATCTTACTTTAATTAAAATTAGATTCTATAAATATTGAATTCTATTATCAGCTTGATTTTTTACAATAAATGCTATATGATAAGTAATGAAGATAGGAGCGTGATATTATGATAGAATTAGAAGAAAATTCAAAACTTCTAAAAAAAATAGAAGAGAACTTTAAAGATTTGGGTGAGTCACTTTGACATCTCTAAATTGGAAGAAGAATTAAAGAAATTAGAAACAGAAACCTTAAAAGAAAATTTTTGGCAAGATGTTAAAAATTCTAATAAAATCTTAGCTCGAATTAAAATAGTAAAAAATAAAGTTTTCACATATAAAGAAATAGAACAGGAATTGCAAAATTTAAAAGAATTAACAGAGCTTGCAAATATGGAAGAAGATGAAGAAATAGCAAGAGACATCATAAAAAACACAAATAAATTAGAAAAAGAAGTGGAAAAATTAGGAATAGCAACATTATTATCTGGTAAATATGACAGTAATCATGCAATTGTAACTATCCATCCAGGAGCGGGAGGAACAGAATCACAAGATTGGGCAGAAATGTTATATAGAATGTATACTAGATGGGCAGATAAAAGCGGATATACTGTAACAGAACTAGACTATCTAGAAGGTGAAGAAGCAGGAATAAAAAGTGTTACATTTGAAATTATTGGTGAATATGCTTATGGATATATGAAAGGGGAAATGGGTGTACATAGGTTGGTTAGAATTTCTCCTTTTGATAGTGGAGGAAGAAGACATACTTCTTTTGCTTCAGTTGAAGTTTTACCTGAAATTACAGATGATATTGAAATAGATATTAATCCAGATGATTTAAGAGTAGATACGTATCGTGCATCTGGAGCAGGAGGACAACATATTAATAAAACATCTTCTGCTGTAAGAATTACACATATACCAACTAATATAGTAGTAGCTTGTCAGTCTGAACGTTCCCAGATACAAAATAGAGAAACAGCCATGAGAATGTTAAAATCAAAATTATTAGACTTGAAAGAAAAGGAACATAAAGAGAAAATAGAAGATTTAAAAGGAGAACAAAGAGAAATTGCATGGGGAAGTCAAATTCGTTCTTATGTATTTTGCCCATACACAATGGTAAAAGATCATAGAACAAATTATGAAGTAGGAAATGTAGAAGCTGTTATGGATGGAAAAATTGATGATTTTATGGAAAGTTATTTGAAATTTTCTAAATAATTTGACATATTTTAGCATAATCGAATATAATGTAAAGAGTTAAAATTAAATAAGTTTAACTTTTATTATTAAGAAAAAAAGAAGGTGCTCAATATGGAGGACATAATTGTTTTAAAATTTGGAGGTAGCTCTGTTTCTAATAATGAGAACCTAAAAATTGTTGCTAATAAAATTATTGATTTCAAAAATAATATGCAAAATATTGTTGTTATTTTATCGGCTCAAGGAAAAACGACAGACAACTTGATAGATGAAGCTTATGAATTAACTGACGAGGTTAATAAAAGAGAATTAGATGCACTTGTTAGCTGTGGAGAACAAATGTCAGCAGCTAAATTAAGTATTTTATTAAACAGTTTGGGATTTCCTTCTATATCATTAACAGGATGGCAAGCTGGAATTTATACAAATAACACCAACCAAGATGCATTAATTGAAACAATTAATACAGAAAGGATTCGTTCAGAGTTAAAAAATGGAAATATTGTCATTATAACAGGATTTCAAGGAATCAATGAAAAACTTGATATAACTACTTTTGGTAGAGGTGGTTCTGATACAACTGCTGTGGCGGTTGCAGCAGCTTTAAAGGCTAAAAATTGCTATATCTTTTCAGATGTTGATGGTATCTATTCATCAGATCCCAACAAAGTTCAAGGAACAAAAAAATTAACAAAATTATCTTATGATGAAATGTTACAATTGTCAAATGAAGGAGCAAAAGTATTGCATAATCGTTGTATTGAAATAGGAGAAAAGTATCATATTCCTATTATTACAAAATCAACTTTCAATGATAACTATGGAACAGTTATATCTAGTCAAAAGATTGAAAAAAATGAAATCAAAAGTATTATAAAAAAAGAAGTATCTAGAATTTCTATTATAGGTAATGGGATTATTAGAAATATAGAAGCTATTATTAGAACAATAGAATTTATCAAACAAAATAAACTAGAAATGTTAGAATTTAATGTTTCTGAGAGTAAAATCTCTATTACATTTAAATCATTTATTAGCGATAAGATGTTAGAAAAATTACATGATGAGATATTTATGCATAAAAAATAACAATTTGATTTTTCTATACAATAAATAAAACCAAAATAGGATTACAAGAACGTAATTCTATTTTTCTTTGTTCTAAAATAGACAACCTCTGAATATATATAATTTAGATTAAAATTTGGAGGGATGCATATGACGATAGATGAGAGAAAAACAATCAATACGGCTGTTGTACAAAATTTAATATTAGAAAATAGAGGGAAGTTAAGTATATCAGGGGTTTTGGATGTTTTGAGTTTTGATGATCAAGTAATTATGGTAGAAACAGAACTTGGACTCTTAACCATAAAAGGAGAAAACCTTAGAATTACAAAATTAAGTATTGATACTTCTGAGGTTATTGTAGAAGGAAATATTTCTTATTTAGCATATAGTAATAAAGAGGTGGAAAAAAATAAAGGAAGTATTATTAGCAAAATATTTAAATAAAATTTTGCAATAGGGGGAAGAGAATGATATATACACAGTTACAATTATTTTTGATATTTCTAGTAAATGGTTTGCTAATTGGATTATTATTTGATCTTTTTAGAATATTAAGAAAGGCTATAAAAACCTCTGACTTTATTACTTATATAGAAGATGCATTATTTTGGATTTTAACAGGTTTTAGTATTCTATACTCTATATTTACCTATAATAATGGTGAAATACGCTTATTTATGTTCTTAGCAATTATATTAGGTATTTTAATATATTTAATCTTTATTAGTAAGTTTATACTAGCTATTAGCTTGACTATAGTAAAGGTTGTGAAAAAAATCTTATGCATTTTATTGCATATCATCAATATTCCTATTCAATTATTTGTGAAATTTATAAAAAAAATATTTTTCAACCCTATATCTTTTATGATTATAAATATTAGAAATTATTTTACAAAATATTTTAAAAATTTTTCTAATTCATTAAAAAGAACAAAAATATCAAATAAATTTGTAAAAAATACAAAAAATTAGAAGGATTTATATGAAATATGTAGAATAATATATATGTGAAACTTTTAATAAACGGAGATTACGTATGAAAAAGAATAAAAAAATGTTAAGAAATTTATTGATTATAGCAGTTGTTATATATCTTGTTTTTGTATTTATCAATCAACAGAAAACTTTAAATCAATATAGTAAAAATGCAGAAGATTTGAATCAACAAATTGCTTCTGAAAAAGCAACAAATGAACAATTAAATCAACAAAAAGATAATGTTAATTCTTTAGAATTTATAGAAGAAATGGCTAGAGAGAAATTAGATATGTATTATCCTAATGAAAGAATATATATGGATCAAGGAATGTAATCAATAAGATTATATTCTTTTTTTGGAAAATTTTGTTTATTTTTTTCGTTTTTTATGATATAATATGACTTGTATTGAATTCGTTTTATTCCCAAAATAGTAAATAATATTATTATATATAGTTTAGGAGGTTTTATGTTAAATTTAGAAGCAATGAATTTAGCTGATTTGAAAGCTTTAGCTAAAGAACAAAATATTAAAAATATTTCAAAATTAAAAAAAGAAGAAATCATAGAAGTATTGAGTCAAATTTTAGATACAAGTATTTCTACTATTAGTGAAAATAAAGATTACTTGAATGAACCGAATGATGAAAATGAAGACTATTCTAAAAAAGAACCATTAGAAAGACAATATGATGAAAATGGAGAACCTATTGTAGATTATAAATTAACAAATGAGGGTGATGAAATTGTCGAAGGAATATTAGATATCATGCCAGATGGTTATGGTTTTCTAAGAGGAGATAATTATTTATCTAGTGAAAAAGATGTCTATATTTCTATGGTACAAATTAGACGATTTAGATTAGATACTGGTGATATCATTAAAGGTATTTCTAGATTTAGGGAAGGAGAAAAATTCCCATCATTAATATTTGTGGGAGAAGTTAATGGTGAACATCCTGAAAAGGCTATAAAAAGAAAAAGATTTGATGAACTAATACCAATTTATCCAAATGAAAGATTAAAATTAGAGACTCTTCAAAATGATTATGCTACTAGAATTATTGATTTGATGTGTCCTATTGGAAAAGGACAAAGAGGAATGATTGTAGCTCCACCAAAAGTTGGAAAAACCACACTTTTAAAGAAAGTAGCAAATAGTATTAGTCAAAATAACCCAGAAGTAGAATTAATAGTTCTTTTAATAGATGAAAGACCAGAAGAAGTAACAGACATGAAACGTTCTATCAAAGGTCAAGTTATTCATTCTACATTTGACGAGTTACCAGAACACCACGTTAAAGTTGCTGAAATGGTTTTAGCACGAGCAAAAAGATTAATAGAACAAGGAAAAGATGTTGTTATCTTATTAGATAGCATTACTAGGCTGACAAGAGCATATAACCTTGTGATTCCATCTTCAGGAAGGACTTTGTCAGGTGGTATTGACCCTGCTGCATTACATAAACCCAAAAAATTCTTTGGTGCAGCAAGAAATATAGAAAATGGGGGAAGCTTAACAATATTAGCAACAGCTTTAATTGATACAGGAAGTAGAATGGACGATGTTATATTCGAGGAATTTAAAGGTACAGGCAACATGGAAGTTCATCTAGACAGAAAATTATCTGAAAGAAGAATATTTCCTGCAATTGATATTAATAAATCAGGCACTAGAAGGGAAGACCTATTGTTGACACCTACTGAAAGGGAAACGGTTTTTGCTTTAAGAAAAGCAATGAACGCGATGCCTGTTACTGAAGTTACTGAACAAGTAATAAGTGAAATGACTAAAACAAAAAATAATCAAGAATTTATAGAAAAAATGGATTCTTATTTACAAAGATTTAAATAAGATATAAGAAATAAAAGAAGTAATTTTTAATGATTATTTTACTTCTTTTATTTTTGCTTAAAGACAGTATAAGTAGGAGGAAAAGAAAAGTAAATAGTTTATTAAATATTATAAATACAAAACATTGCACAAAATCAATCTTTTGCGCAATTAGGTATAGGGGTAAAATATAAGACACCTTTTACAGATGTCCTTTATAAGCCTTGCTACTACTAGCTTTTAGCTTTCCATATAAGTTTTATCTAGCTATTATTATTCATTGCACTATGATTATATTCATAATTATTTATCTATATACATTCATATATTAGTAATTATATTATAACTATATAATCTTTTATCTTAGTTTTAATTTCAATATATTTTTTCTTTTGTTTTTATCATTTTTATTTGCATACTAATATAAGTTATATTTTTTATCATATAACTTGTTATTTTTTATAAAAAAATTGCTTAAAATTGATTTTAGCCGTTTTCTCTAAAATATCCCTATTTTTAGGACAACAAACTATATGTCTTAAAAATAAAAACGGCTTAAAATCGATTCTCGTGCGTCGCTTTTTTGGCACTTTTTTGCTTCAACTACACTTATATCAATACTTTGGTAATTTTGTTAATTTTATATAAAAATCTTTATAATTGTAATTATTTATAGCTTCAGCCAAACAATTTAATTATTATTATATTATAATTTTAATATGTAATTTTATTACTTAATATTAAAAATAGCTTAAAAACGATTTTCAAGCTTTATAAATTAATAATTTATAATTTTATAACTACATTTAATTTTATATAAAATTTTTATAAACAAAACAGATTTCCATATTAATTTTTATCAAATAACAAATGTTCGTTTTTGAAATATGATTTTATAAATTTAAAACTTTGCACAAAATTATTTTTGAAATTTTATAAAATAGTAATTTTATTTTCTAATTAATAAATTCTTTTTATATAAAATTATATTTTGCATTTTAAATTTAAACTTTCAATTTTCGACTTATGTAATAATAATGAAGAGTTCTTATTTTCTGTAAGTAAATTTATTTTATGATTTTATATTAATTTATTTTGCTATATGTAATTTTAGGGGTGTCCCCCCTACTCTACTGTTTCCTAGTTTCAATATTATTGTCAATCTTTTTATAAATTATAATTTCATGAATACTATTTTATCAATCCAAATGCTGGTACATTAATAGTAATAGCTTCAAAATCTCCTTCAGCAGAGTATATAGTATTCTTAGCCAAATATAATACATCTCCATTATTACAATGAACTTTTTCATTATCGATTATAAAATTAACATCTGCGCTAATAAAGTAATAAATTCTTTCATTTGTTATCTTACTTGAATCTAATTTTCCATTTAATTTAGTAACTGCTAAACTTATATTCTCTGTAGTTTCCTTTGTCAAATAATTATCTGCTGAATGTACTTCACTAATCTTTCTTGTTATTTTTTCATTACTTGATATCTTC
>CALXQV010000029.1 GCA_944390535.1 uncultured Clostridia bacterium
TATTTTTATATTTTCAAACTGTAATTCATATATATTTTTTCCTTTTGATATATACTTCTTAATCTTTAAATTCTTATCCACATTCATTTCCTTTCAACTTGTCTCTTTTAATCTTATTAATCAAAAAAATTTTTATTACTAATTATCCATCTAATATATAAGTTCCAAATTATGCTTTATCATGTCACCACTTTTGATATTTTCTTATAAGAAAGGCGTTAAGAAATCAAATATTTCGATGTACATATGTGGAGATTTCCTACACAGTACTTCACGAATATAAGAAACCTAACCTTGTTGTATACGGAAAAATCTTATATATAATCAAGTTAAAAGTCGATTTTTCTTTTGAAAATAAAATATGCAATATTTATTTTTACTCAGTGTTGTGAAACAAATAAAATTTCATATTATTTCCTATACAATTAAGAAAAAAGCAAGTTATTTATTTTCAAATAAACACTTGCTTTCGTCTTATTCCATTTTAAATTATAAATATCGTTTTCTTTAATTTTAAATAGTACTATTTAATTGTTGTCTTATTTTTAAAATTTTATTCTTAGAGTTATTAATGCTTAATTTATAATTCTCAATTTGTTCCTTATATAAACTTTCTAATTTCTGCTTTTGTAATTCTGATAAGTCTTTTGTCAATTGAATAACATTCTCCTTATTAATTCCTTTTCTTTCTAGGTCATCTTGGATTTTTAGTAACTTAGCTTTATCTGGGTCTTCCGTATACTTTATACGCTTTAAAAAATCATTAGACTCTACGTTATTATTGAAACTGTTTCCATTATTTGTTGTTATAAAGTTTATATTATTTTTCCATATTAACTTTTTTAAAAAATTCACTATTCTAGTTAATATTCCTATATTTTGAACTTTCTGTAGGCTAGTTTCTTTGGAATTTGTCATAGGTACCTCCTTTTTTAATTATCTTCTCTAGAAGCTTCTTGATTGTACATTTGAGTTTCATATTCACTCAATAATTCTTTTGCAGCTTCATCTTTTTTTCTTACATTTACTCTTTCAGTAGCATTTTCTACTATTCTTTCTGCAAATGCATTTTCATTGGATTGACCAGGTTCTGCTAATTCAGATTGTCTTGTACGAAGTATCGATTCTGGTTCCATTTGCATTATTTGGCTATATATCTTTTCTATATGCTCAGTTGGGAATCGACCACAAGAATCAGAAATATCCTTATTTTCATCATAATATTTAGCAAATCTACTTGGGTTTTCTGCTATAGCTTCCATTAACCACTCTTTGTTTACTCCACGTTGAGCTCTAGCCCACTCTGAATAAGAACTAGAAAAACCTATCCCTTCTTCTGGGTAGTTTTCGTCATCTCCTGACCACATAATCGTATATCCTCCACCATTTGTCCAATCCGCACTTTTTATATGGAATTTTTTACCATCTATTTCAAAATCTAAAACATCTCTTGAATAATATCCATCAACTCGACCATAAGTATAACTATGTTCGGATGTTTCTATTTTCTCTGCGCTATGATTAAATTGTTTGATTTGTTCTGGTGTCATTCCTTGTCTCTCATCCCAAATTTGAAAATTAACCATATTTGATAATATTACAGAATATGGTACTTTAACTTCTAAATCAGTCAATTTTCCAGCTTTATCTAAATATCCACCAACTATGTATGGAGAATCTTTTTCTTCACTTAATACGCCTAATACTTTATCTTCGCCATCTGGAATTTTATATCCATATTTTGCATAATCATCTAATATTTGCGTTTCTCCTATTCCTTTCTTGGTCATTGTATCAATTTGTTTTTTTGCTTTCTCTAATCCATTTTTATTTATTGTATCTATTATACTCTTTAACTCTTCTCCGTCCATTTCAATATTCATAGTTTCACCAGTAATAGGATTACCTGTCCACACAACTAATACTGCTTTGTTAGTTTCATCATCATCATATATAGATATCTGATTTCCATTCTCTATTAGTTCTGAATTGTCTACCAAATCTTTAAATTCTTCCACACTTATATCTCCATTTTCCATCCTTTTCTTTAAGTCTGTGAAAAATTTTTGATATAATCCTTTTATACGTGCTTCTACTTCTGGAAATACCTTTGCCTCAAAAAAACTTTCTTTTTCTTCCCATGGAGTATCAGGAGACATTTGGAAATATTCTTGCATTGTTTCAAATTTTTGTGGTATTTCTGTTCTACACAATCTAATGAATTCTTCTTCATATCCATGTTCTAAAAATTCTCTTATAAATAAATTTTGTGCCTTTTCTTTTTCTTCTGGTGTTAATCCTGTAGCATTATATATTGATGATAACCCTCTCATAATACCATCTCTATTAAAACAATTTAAAGTTTTATAATGATCTGATATCTGAAGTTCTGTAAATATTTTATCACTTAAATCTTTAGGACAACTTTTTCTTTCTATATCATCATTTTTTCTCAATGGTCTAGTACTCGTCATAAATTTTTGAAAATCTTTAGGCGTACCATTTTGTGACAAGAAATCTGCCACTTCAAGTTCTACATCAAAAGTGCTAGCCACTCTATTTATATTTTCAAAAGGTAGTTGTTCAACCAAATCTCTATAATTTTCAATTCCTGAATCTAATATTTCAAGCATTTTTTTCTGAGTCGCTTTATAAAAAGTATCTCCCCATATTCCTACATTAGTAGAATACCTATTTATAAGATAGCTTTCAAGTAATTTTTCATCTTCTGGGTTACCCATTAAAGTATACATAGCCTCTTCTGTTCGATCTTTTCCACACTCTGTTAGTTCATGCTTAATATCATACTCTTTATAAACAATACCAACATTGTGAATCATTCTATCTACTATATGTTCAACATCTTCCTTAATTTGCTCCAAATTCACTTGTCCATCATGATTTCTTGCATATGTTCTAATAAGTGCTGCTGCTTCTCCTTTAGTTATTCCAAAACTTTCCATTAATTTCGTTCTTATACTTTTTTCCATAATAATACCCCTTTCTTATATAAATCACAGAATTTATTTCTAATTCAACATAATTATATCATACCACATATTTTTTTCAATATATTTTCAAAATTTTGAAAATAAGTTACTGTTCAAGCTAGAATAGACGTGCTTATACAAAGCGATTAACATCTTCATTATATAGTAATTTCTTCTATTTACTATCTAATACTATCTAATTTTACAATTGTGGACAGGTTGTCCACTTTTCTTCTTTTTTTCCTTTTCTTTGTCCAAGTTTATAATCATCTCTTGCCATTTAAAAATTAAAAAAGTATAAGTTGTAAAAAAATTGAAAAAAGAGAAAGCCAATTTAATTACTTTCCCTTGATTTAATTGTTTACTTTTAGATTAAATTATAGATTTTTTAAATGTTTTGTGTGGTTAGCGACAAAATGAACCACGCACCTCCTTGGTGTCCCCCTTCTCCTGTTGGATTATATAGTGTAACCAATACAACAACTTGAGGATTATCAATTGGAGCTACTCCACAAAAAGATGTTACGTATTTATTAGTATTCACCCCATCTTCCGAAGTTCCTGTTTTACCGCCAATTCTGTATCCTGCTACTTTTGCATTTTTTCCAGTCCCTTCTGACACAACACTTTCCATCATACTCAATACCTTTTCAGAAGTTTCCTTTGATATAACTGTATCTCTTTTTTCTACTGGAATATCTGTTACTTCTTTTGTTTCACTATTAATAATTTGCTTTACAACCCTTGGTTTTATACTAGTTCCACCATTTGCAATACTAGATACGGCTGTTGCTAATTGTATAGGTGTAATTTCAAACCTTTGCCCAAAACTAATCGTTGCTAATTCTACTGGACCTGCTTTTTCTTTTGCTAAAAATATGCTTCCTGCTTCTCCTGGTAAATCAATACCTGTTCTTTCTAATAATTTGAATTTTTCTAAATATTCATAATATTTTGTAACCCCCATTTTTTGCCCTAGTCCAATAAAAACAGGATTACAAGAATTCATTAAAGCTAATCTTAGACTTTCTGAACCATGTGGCCTATAATATCTCCAACATTTAATTCTTACACCTGCCACTTCAATTCCTCCTGTACAACAAAATTCTCCTTCATTGTCTGTATCTGTTATCCCCTCTTCTAGTGCCGCAGAGGCTGTAATTAATTTAAATACAGAACCTGGCTCATAGGTATCTGCAATAGCTTTATTTCTCCAAACAGCTTGCAAATATGTGGTTTTCTCTGCTTGTTCTAATGAATCCCATATCCCTTTCAATTCCTCTGTATATGCTTCATATGGTTCATTTAAGTTATAATTTGGATAATTTGCCATTGCTAAAATATCTCCATTTTGTGGATTCATGACAATAATACTTCCTCCATCTGTACAAACATTATCAATACAAGCTTCTTCTAAATATTTTTCTACAATAGATTGTATCGTTAAATCAATTGTTAAAACCAAATCATTTCCATTTATAGCTGGAACATAATTTTCTCCTTCTTCTCCAATTTCTCCACCTTTGGCGTCTGTATGCTTTTGTATTGCCCCTTGTTCTCCTTTTAATTGTTCTTCATACTTTGCTTCTATTCCATCTAGTCCTTGATTATCACTTCCACAAAATCCAATGATTTGAGATGCTAAATGATTATATGGATAATATCGTTTGGTATCTTCATCAATATTAATCCCACTGGTAATATTGTTTTCTTCTATCCACTTTCTCAATTCATCTGTTTTTTCTTTTTCTATCTTTTTTACAATTGTCTCAATGGAACTTCTTTTCTTTACTTTTTTTAATACAGTTTCATAATCTAGTTCAAATATGTCTGACAATGCTTTAGCGACTTTTTCTTTATTTTCACTTGCTATATTTCCTGGATTTACTGTGACTGTTTCTACTGTGCTACTAATTGCTAAAATATTTTTCCCTGTTGCGTCATAAATTGTTCCTCTTTTAGGATTGATTTTTCTATCTAAGGTTTGTTGCTCATAAGCAAGTTTTGCTAATTCTTTTCCTTGTATTAATTGTATATATCCAATTCTAACAATTAAACATATGATGATTAAAAAGGATATAAATAAAACATTCCTCATTTTTTTCTTACTTGTTAGTTTGATTTCATTCATAAAAACACCTCTAATAATATGTATTAGAGGTGTTTTATTTTATGCCTTTGTTTTTATATGTCTTATTCTATTATATAATCCTATTTCCTAATTTTTACCCTAAATATCTAAATTATTCACTAGTTTAGTTAACTTCAAAATGTTCTTTTTATGCTTTCATTTGATTAAAATCATTTTTCATTGTTTCTAAGCTATCTTATGCATAATATATAGTTTTGAGTACTCTAATTTTTGGCTATTTTTTGTCTTATTTCAATGATTTTATTTTTTTCATTTTTTATAGCTTCTTCTAGTTTTTTAATTTGCTCTTTATATAAATCTTCAAGTCTTTGTTTTTGCTCTTTAGATAAACTTTTCGTCAATTCTTGAAGATCTTTTCTATTAATTCCTATCCTTTCTAATTCTTCTTGAATATTAAGCAATTCTTTTAATTCTTGGTCTTCTTCAAATTTAAGCATTTTTAAAAAGTTTTCATGTTTTTCTTTTTTACTGTTTTCTTTTTCTCCCATACTCATCTCCATATTTAATCACCATCCATATTAGGTGCTTTTTCTGCTTCTATTTGTTGTTCATATTCCTGTGTTAATTTTTTAGCTTTCGCATATGTATCTTCTAACACTTCTTTTTTTGATGCACTTGCTAAAATACTATCTAAAAATTCATCATTTTCTTCTATCACCAATTCTTTTTTACACTCTTTTGCTTTTAATTCTATAGCCTTTTGTCCCCATTCTTTTATTGAAGTAATCTCATTTCCATTGCTATCTACTGCAAATGATTCTGCTCTTTCTAAAGCTTCACATATAGTTTCCAATTGTTCTTCACTTGCTTCTCCATCTGCCCATTCTACATTTAAAACATATGGATTTGCTGCTGTTTTTTTAGTATAGGAAATAATAATTTCTCCTGGGATTATTTGTTGATATTCTTGTACTCCATCGGCATTATTTTTCCAATCAGAATGATACCTATGATTTGGATTTTTTAACTTATTATGATCTGGCTCTCTTATACTTCCGTCTTTTTCAATTACAAAAGCATGTGATAGATTCGTTTTTCCTCCGATTCTATTGCTAAAAGTAAAAGTTTTAGGATATCCCTTTTCTTCAGCATCTGCTTTTTTTTCTTTTAATTCTTTTTCTTGTTTTAGTCTTTCCAATTCGAGTCTTGCTTTTTCTTTTTCTTGTTCTATTTTAGATTTATAATTTTTTATATCTTCTATACATTTATTAAAATTCTCTAAACTATATAGATATGTTTTATTAAATGAGCCATCTGCACTTTTTATATTTATTCCATGTTCTCCATAAACGACCAATAGGCCTATTTCTTTTATCATAAGTTCTTCTAGTTCCTGATATTGTGGAATATATTCATCTTTCGCCTCTTTCTTTCCTTTCTCTTCTTCTAAAATTCCTGCTAATTTTTTTACTAAAGAATCATTGTATTTATATGCTAATAAAGAATGTTGGCTATATCGTATGTTACACTTATCCTCACCAACAATTAATTGGAATTCTGAATTGTATTTTTTTATTTCTTCAACTACTGGCTCTATCTCTTTTAGGATTCTATCTTTATTTCTTATTGATTCTTGCCTTTCTTCTTCTTGCTTTTTTAAAATCTGATCTGTTTCAAAATCTTTTTTATCATCATCTTCTTGAAGTTTTTCTAAAATATCAGTCACATCTCTTTCTTCTCTATCTTTAACAAATCCAACTGGCAATATCCAATAATCGGCTCCCATTCCTCCAGCATTACTAGACCTTTTTGTAAAAAATTTCGCACCAGTTTCTTTTGCATAAGAAATAGTTTGTCCTCGTGTTTTATTAAATGATCCACCCCATGTTACAAGAATCATTGTATCTTTAGCTTCCTTTGGTTCTGTTATCTCAAATACAGGTTTTCCATTTTTACTCAGACGATATTTTCCTAAAAGCACCTCTGCATTTCCATCAAAATCTATATTCATTCCATCTGTTAATTCTCTCACTTTTCTGTAGTCAATAGGATTGATTGGATTTTTATATTCATCCAAACGCCATTCCTGTGGTATTTCAAGTGTGACTCCTGAACAATATTTTCCTAAATGTAAAACATTAAATTTACTATATCCATTATGAAAGATTTTATCAAAGCCTAAAATATTTTTTACTTCTTCTAATTTTAATTTTCTTTTTGGCATTTTTTTACACCTCCACATATTTATGTTAACATTTTTTCTGTGAAATTGCAAGCTTTTTCTTTTCTATTACTCATTAGATTTCTAACTTATATCTGTACAGTTCAATTTAATAAAAATAGATAACTGCTATTTGCAATTATCTATTAAACATTTTATCTACAAATTTTTGAAACCAGTTTTTATTTGTATCACTAATTTCAATCTTTTCTGTAGCAGATTCTATATAATCTTTTTTTGGTAAATTAACATATATTGTTTGTTTATTGGTCAATTTTTGCATACCTAATTTTTCTTTTGCTTGTTTTTCTATATTACTTAAATTTAAGCTATTTTCTATTGTTACCTGTAACTGCTCATTTTCTTTTTGTAATGACGATAGTTCAGTTTTTAATTTTTGAATTTTATTAAAACTTTCATTTATTTGAGTATTTCGATAACTTATGGTAAATAAAATAGCAAATACAACCATGACAAATAATGTTACTTTTCTATGTTTTCTTTTTTGTTCTTTTGACAATTTCACATCTTGTTTTGGCAAATCTTTTACTACTTTGATGTTTTGCCTTTTCTTTTCTTTCCTAATATCTGGTTCTAATTTTCTTGGGCTTGTTTCATATTGATATCTTGTTGCCATAGGTTATCTCACCTCCTCTTTCCTTTGTTTATATCTTCTCAAAAATTCTTAATTTTGCACTTTTGCTTCTAGAATTTTCTTCTTGCTCTTCTTTTGTTGCAATCATTGGTTTTTTTGTAATAATTTTTCCTAATGTTTTTGCTCCACATACACAGTATGGTAAATCACTCGGACAAGTGCATTTTCCTTTTGCTTCTATATACGCATTTTTTACTGCTCTATCTTCTAATGAATGGAATGTAATAATACATAATCTTCCTTGTGGTTTTAAACAGTCTATACAATTTTTTACTGTATTATATAATGGTTTAATTTCATCATTTACTTCTATTCTGATTGCTTGAAATGTTCTTTTTGCTGGATGACCATCATTTTGCTTTGATTTTGGAATAGATTTTTCAATAATCTCTACTAATTCTTTTGTCGTACAAATTGTTTTTTCTTTTCTATACTGACAAATGTTTTTAGCAATTTGCTTTGAGAATCGTTCTTCTCCATATTCATAAATTATATTTGCTAACTCTTTTTCAGAATAATAGTTAACCACTTTTTTTGCTGTTAATCCTTGATTTTTGTCCATTCTCATATCTAGTTCGTTTTCACCTAAGTAGCTAAATCCTCTATTTCTTTCATCTAATTGATATGAAGAAACACCCAAATCTAGCAAAATTCCATCTACTTGATTTATCCCAAGTTTTTGTAAAATTTCTTTTATATTATCATGATTATCATGAATGTATGTTACATTTTTATAGTTTACTAATCTTTCTTTTGAAGCTTTTAAAGCTTCTTCATCTCTATCAATACCAATTAATCTCCCATCGTTTGATAGTCTGTTTACAATTTCTATACTATGTCCTGCTCCTCCCATTGTGCCATCAACATAAATCCCATTTGGTTTTATTTGTAAACCTTTTATACATTCTTGAAGCAAGACTGGTTTATGCTCAAACTTCAATTTTACACCTCTTATTGTTAAATTATGCTTAAACAACTGGTAATTAGAAAACTACCAGTTGTCTTTATCTTTGTATATCGTCATTTTTCTTTTGGGTTTCAAATTGTTTAGTAAATTCTTTTGTATCCTCTGCCTTTGTATCCTACTGTTTATGGTTTGTATTTTCAAGTCTTTTGTACTTTAAAAAATTTATCTTTTGTATTTTTTAAAGCTTTTGTATTTTTTTCTTTTGTACTTTTTCTTTTTTATCTTTTGTGTTCTTTATTTTATCTTTTGTATATTTTTCTTTTGCATCTATATAAACTTTTTCAAGTTATATACCTAAATTTGCCATATTTTCTGCTATTTCATCTGCTGATATATCTTCATCACATTGTTCCCAAATACCTTTATCCCAAATTTCTAGCCTTGTCCCTACACCGATAACCACAACTTCTTTTTCTAAATTAGCTGCATTTCTTAGGTTATTTGGTATTAAAAATCTTCCTTGTTTGTCTATTTCACATTCTGTTGCACCTGATAAGAAAAATCTTACAAAGTTTCTAGCATTTTTATCTGAAAGTGGTAATAGTTTTAATTTTGTTTCAAAGTTTAACCATTCTTCTTGTGAAAAAGCAAATAAACATCCATCTAACCCTTTTGTTACGATGAACTTTTCTCCCATATCTTGTCTTAATTTTACTGGCATAATCAATCTGCCTTTTGCGTCTAGAGAATGTTCATATTCACCAATTAGCAATGGTCTTCCACCTCATTTCCTTTTTTCACCACTTTGTACCACTTCTCTCCACTTCACTTAGATTTTAATATAAGTTTTTTGTTTTTGCAATAGTTTTTTTAAAATTTTTTATATTTTTTTTATTTCTAATTTTTTTTATATATATTTTATGAATAGTTAGTTCTTAGTGTCATCTTTTATCTAATTATAAGTTCGTTCTATTTTGTTCTTCTAATTGATATACTTTTATACAAATTAGTATGGAGGAAAGTTTATGGATAGTAATGAAAAATATTTAAGAAAAAATATTGGTAAAAAAATTAAATTAGCTAGATCTAGAACAAGGTATACACAAGAACAATTAGCAGAAAAACTTTCTTTGTCGACAAGATATATTAGTCAATTAGAAAGAGGTATTGCTTTTGGAAGTGCTACAACTATCATTAATCTTTGTAAAGCACTAAATATTAGTTCTAACTTTCTTTTCGATGATTTAATAGATAATGACGCTTCCTCTTTTAATGATTTAGTGGATGATAAGTTTCTAGAATCTTATTTGAAATTGAATAATTATCATAAAGAAGTTGTTTACTTATTGACCACTCAACTTGTGAAGCTACAAGAAGAAAAAAGTGGAAATTATAAAAATATATAAAAAAGAACCGAATCTGGTTCTTTTTTATATATTTTTAATTTTCTCTAATTAATTGTGGTACTTGTTGCACCTGTCCCTACTACTTCTTCCTGAAGAGAACGCCATGTGTTACAGCCAACTATTCCATCTACTGCTAATCCTCTTGTTCTTTGATATTCTCGTACTGCATTTTGTGTTGCTACTCCAAATATTCCATCTAATCCATTTGTACGATATCCTAAAGTATTTAGGTCATCTTGTGCAATTAATACATAATTGCTTAAGCTTCCTCTTTTCAATTGTGGAAAACCTCCTGTACTACAAGCAGGGGAACCAAAGCGTTTATCAAAGTGTACCCAAGTTGGTGTTAATGAAATTGGCTCTACATATGTCCATACTCCTGAATTGTTTGCACTATTCCAAAGAACTCTTCTTCTCTCTGCTGTTAATGTTTGGCCAACGTCAAAAGCTACACCTGCATAATGTTGTGATTGTGCTCACACAGTTGAACCATTTTTGATTATCGTGCAAAAGATAATTGTCAAAATGCAATTCTTTTTTGCACTTGTACTTTTTATTTTATTATATCAACCTACTTATATCTATTTTTAATTCAAATTTTACTGATTTGTCGTGATAAATGTAAATTTTATCAATTAACATATTTAGTATTGCTTTATCTGGCTCATTACTTTCTATAACTTGATTAAAATAGTCGATTGTTTGTTTTAACTTTTCTTGTTTGATTTCTAAATCCTCGTTTTGTAATTCTTGCAATTTTCTTTTTATTTTTTCTATTTCCTTATATTTCTCTTCTTCTAAGCTTTTATATGTATTTTCTATAAATATTCTTTTATCTTCTGTACTAGAAGCTATCTCTTTTATTCTTTGGCTTACTAAAACCTTATATTCTGCTTCTAAATTATTCAAATCTAATTTTAGTTCTTCAAAATTTTTCTTTTTAATTGATTTATATTCTTCCAACTTTAGGTTGTTTATTTCAGTTATATAATTATTTCTTAACAATATTAAAAAGTTCTTAAAATTAGCAATTAATATATCTTCTCTTACATTATGGCATACACACCTTGACTTCCCATATTTTCTATAAGCAACGCACTCATATAACTTTTTTGGAACATATCCTTCCTTTTGACTACGAACTCTCGCAACTCCTGTAACACTGCCACCGCATTCTCCACATCTTAAAAATCCACCAAATATGTAATTTCTCTTTTTCTTTGTATACATACTAGAATTTTTTACTCTTTTTTTCATCATTTCCTGCACTCTTTCAAATTGCTCTTTTGAAATAATTGCTTCATGATGATTTTCAAATATGTATTGGCTTTCTCTTTTAACTTTTTTGCCTTGCTTATGAATATCTTTTCTCTCAGTTTTATGAGTAATTACAGTCCCTATATAAATTTCATCTTTTAAGATTCTTTTTATCATATAAATATCCCATAGTTTCTTGACTGGCTTTTTATAACTTTTTCCTTTTTTGCTTAATTCTCTTTCTATAACTTGTGATGGTGTTAAAAAATCATACTCAAAATTTAGCTTATAACATATTTTTCTCATTCCTAAACCTTGTTCATATAAATCAAATATTGTTGTTATCGTATCTCTTACACTTTCATCAACTACTAATTCTCCCTTTTTAGCAGTTTTTAAATAGCCAAATTTTGTACCTTGCAGTAATATTC
Source organism: uncultured Clostridia bacterium (assembly GCA_944390535.1). GTDB lineage: Bacteria > Bacillota > Clostridia > TANB77 > CAG-508 > CAG-269. Next base: position 11,960 of record CALXQV010000029.1, read on the forward strand.
CTTTTTCTAATTGCTTGTGCATTCCTATTTTTACTTTTTTTGATACTTCTTTTACATATCTTTCATTAAACCATGTTGAAAGACCTAGTAAATCATCATCTCCTTCTAATAAATTAAATT
>CALXQV010000030.1 GCA_944390535.1 uncultured Clostridia bacterium
AAAAAGAATTATAGAAGAAAACAAGGACATAGACAACCATATACAAAAGTAGAAATTACATCAATTAAAACAGCTGCTAAAAAAGCAGAAACAAAAGCAGCAAGTGCAAAGGCTGAAACAAAAAAAGCTACTGAAAAAGCAGAAGCTTAATGATCTTAGAATAATAAAAAGAGATATAAAAATCTGAACCGAAAGGAGTGAAAGAGCATGGCTCATAAAAAAGGTCAAGGTAGTACCCATAACGGTAGAGAGAGCGAATCAAAGCGTCTTGGAGTAAAAAGAGCTGATGGTCAATTTGTTCTAGCTGGAAATATCTTAGTAAGACAAAGAGGAACAAAAATACATCCAGGAAACAATGTTGGTAAAGGTAGCGATGATACTTTATATGCATTAGTAGATGGAATAGTTAAATTTGAAAGAAAAGGTAAAGATAAAAAACAAGTTAGTGTTTATCCAGTAGAATCATAAAATATAGAAGAATCAAGTTGAAGCTTGGTTCTTTTTTTAGGCATCATTTATTAATCCGTAACATATATATAATAGAAAAAGTTTAAAATAGAAGCCAATTATGAGGGAGAAAAAATATTGAAAATATTTCTAAAAAAGCATTTACATTTTGAAAAAATTTGTATAAAATATATTAAATTGTATTAATATGTCATAAACGAAAGAAAACCAGAATGAAAGGGAGTATATCAATGAAAATATTGATGTTAACATGGGAATATCCACCAAGAGTAGTAGGAGGAATTGCAAGAGTTGTATATGATTTATCAAGAACATTGTTAAAAGATGGTCACGATGTGACAGTTGTTACATATAAAGATGGAGATGCACCATATTTTGAAGATGACAAAGGGGTAAAAGTATATAGAGTAGATAATTATATGATAAACCCAAATAACTTCATCGATTGGATTATGCAATTAAATTTCAACTTAATTGCAAAAGCAAATGAAATTATAGCAGAACAAGGAAATTTTGATGTGATTCATGCACATGATTGGTTAGTAGCATATGCAGCAAAAACACTAAAAAATTCATATAACATACCAATTGTTGCAACAATACATGCTACAGAATCTGGAAGGAATAGTGGAATCCATGATGAGACACAAAGATATATTAATGATACAGAATGGATGTTAACATATGAAGCATCAGAAGTCATTGTGAATAGTAATTATATGAAAAATGAATTACAAAGACTGTTTGGATTACCTTATGAAAAAATCAATGTTGTACCAAATGGAGTAAATTTAAGTCTATTCAATGGAATTGAAAGAGATTATATCTTTAGAAGAAGATTTGCAATGGATAATGAAAAAATGATTCTATTTATGGGAAGATTGGTTTATGAAAAAGGGGTACAACATTTAATCAGTGCGATGCCTAAAATTTTAGAAGGATATCATGATGCTAAATTAGTGATTTGTGGAAAAGGTGGAATGTTAGAAGAATTGCAAGCACAAGTAAACCGTATGGGAATAGCCAATAAAGTGTATTTTGCAGGATATATGAGTGGAAAAGATGTGCAAAAGATGTATAAAGCAGCAGATATATCTGTATTTCCAAGTACATATGAACCATTTGGAATTGTAGCCTTAGAAGCTATGTTGTCAGAAAACCCAATTGTTGTATCAGATATAGGAGGATTAAATGAAATTGTACAGCATAGAGAAAATGGAATGAAATCTTATTGTGGAAATCCAAATTCAATAGCAGATTCTATTTTAGAATTACTATATGACCACAAACTATGTGCAGATATAACGAAAAAAGCAAAAAACAAAGTTAGAAATGAATATAATTGGAGTAAAATTGCACAAGACACACACTTTACATATCAAAAAGCAATTTGTCAATCAATGGCAGAAAAACAAAAAAGACAGCTTGAACAAGAAAGAGCTAAGAAAACCAAAAAAGCAATCAAAGGAGATAATGAAATTACGAATTTACTTAATTTCAGAAAACGTCAAGCATATGCTTAACATGAAAGAAGTTGTATCAATAGGTACAACTTTTTTATTAAATAGGAAAATTAATTTCCTATTTAATAAAAAACAATATTGCACAGAAAAATTGCTATGCAATTTTTTGAGACAACAAATTTTTACGCTTCTTCGAGAACTTAAATATATAATTTGACCCTGAACAATAATGTGGGCTTCAAAATGTTATAAATGGTAAAAATCTAAAAAAAGCCCACTATTGTTCATAGAAAAGCTAAAAAAGAAAAAGTTAAAGAAATTTCATAAATTCTACAAATTTAGCAAAAAAATAGTGTATAATAGGAATGTAAATAAAAAAGAAAGAGGAAGAAAATATGGCAGAATTTAAATCAGGATTTGTAACCTTAATTGGAAGAACAAATGTGGGAAAATCAACATTATTAAATTTATTAGTAGGAGAAAAAGTGGCAGCAATTGCAAATAAAGTACAAACTACTAGAACTGCAATAAAGGGAATTGTAAATAGACCACATTCTCAAATTATTTTTACAGATACGCCAGGGATTCACAAACCAAAACATAAATTAAATGAAACAATGAATGAAACATCTTTTTTAAGTATACCAGATGCAGATATTTTACTGTTTTTAATAGAGGCGACAAGTGAAGATATTGGAAAAGGTGATAGATTCATTTTAGAAAAAATAAAAGAATCAAAAAGAAAAACCATATTAATTATAAACAAAATTGATTTAATCAAAAGGGAAAATTTGTTAAATTTAATTGACATATATAGAAAAGAATATGATTTTGAAGCAGTTATACCAATATCTGCGACAAATGCAAAATACAGAGATATCTTATTAGATGAAATTGAAAAGAACTTAAAAGAAGGACCTGCATATTATGATATAGAGGAATATACAGACCAAACCATGAGACAATTAGCAGAAGAAACCATTAGAGAAAAAGCCTTAAAATTATTACAAGATGAAGTACCACATGGGATTTATGTAGAAGTAGAAAAAATGAAATTACGAAAAAACAAAAATGGAGAAGAAATATATGATATAGAAGCAACGATTTATTGTTTAAGAGAATCTCATAAAGGAATTATTATTGGAAAAAATGGAGAAATGTTAAAAAGAATTGGAAGAACGGCAAGAATAGATATGGAAGAAAATTTTGGTCTAAAAATTAATTTAAAAACATGGGTAAAAGTAAAAGAAGATTGGTTAGATAATCCATCAATTGTTAATAAATTTAAATTACAATAAGGTTATTGAATAATAAACCAAAAAATGCAAAAGATAATAGTGAAAACTAAAAAATGGAGATGATAGCTTATGATAAAAAAGATTGCATGGGAAGCATTTAAAAATACAGGAGACATTAATATGTACTTAGAAATGAAACAGATAGAAAATATAGAAGGAAAAATAGAGAAAAATGATTTCAATATTGAAAATAAAATACGTAAACCAGAGTTAAAACCAAAAAATAATTTTGAAGGGGAAAATAATCAAATTTAGTTTAGAGGAAATAGAAAATGGCAACAATAAAAGTAAAAGGGATTATATTATCTGAAAACAATATGGGGGACTATGACAAAATGTTAACAATGTTGACACCAAACTTAGGAAAAATATCTTGTTCTGCTAAAGGAGCTAGAAGACCGAAAAGTGCTCTTTTAGCAGGAACGCAGTTGTTTTGTTTTGGAGAATTTTTAGTCTATCAAGGAACAACAACATACCATATAAATTCATGTGAAACCATTGAGATGTTTTACAAAATACGAACAGACTTAGATAAATTAAAATATGCAATACATATTAATAAAATTGTACAAGATGTAACAGATGAAAATGAAAACTGTTATACTATATTACAATTATACTTAAATACATTATATATGTTAGCAGAGACAGACAAAGATAAAGAATTAACGATTAGTATTTTTAAGTTAAGATTGTTATCGGTATTAGGATTTATGCCTAGAGTAATGGCATGTGTTAATTGTCAAGAAAAAGAACAGCTATCCTATTTTAGTATTCGAGATAATGGGTTTAAATGTGAACCATGTAGTAGACAAGATAAATCATCCATATATATGTCAGAAAGTACAAAAAATGCTATAAAATATGTCATAACAGCACCAGCGAAAAAACTATTTTCGTTTGATTTAAAAAACGAAGCTTTAGAAGAATTTAAATTGATTACGAGAATATATTTTAATGAGAAAATGGAAAAAGAATATAAGATAGAAGATATTTTTTAGTTATATTAACAGTATGTGGTGTGCAGTCTCCACGAAACCCACTCTAAATATACGATATATGATTAGTAGGTACTGAACTGTAACTAAGAAAAATATACTCTTTAATGAAACTTCAAAAAAAGGTTGAAAAAAAGAAAAATAACATATATAATAAACATATACAATAATTAGAAAACAGGAAAGAGAAGGGAGCGATTTTTATGAAAATAAAAATAATAGGAAAGGAACTAAAGATAACAGAAGCAATAAACGATTATGTTGAAAGAAAATTAGACAGAATTGATAAATATTTTGAAGATGCAGAAGCAGATGTTACTTTAAAAACAGAAAAAAATGAACAAATAGCAGAAATATGTGTACTTGCAGGAGGAGAAAAATATAGAGCAGTAACAGAAGATAAAGATATGTATGCATCTATTGATAAAGATATTGATATTTTAGAAGGACAAATTAGAAAAGTAAAAACAAAAAAAGAAAAAATGTTAAGAGAAGGTAGCTTAAAAGAGATGGAATTATCTGAAGAAAAAGCACCAGAAATAACAAATGAAATTATCAAAACATCATATTATGAAATAAAACCAATGTTACCAGAAGATGCTGTGTTAAAATTACAAGAAAAGCCAACACATAATTTCTTAACATTTATCAATGTGGAAACAGGAAAAGTAAATGTAATACATAAATTAAAAGATGGAAAAAACTATGGTTTAGTAGAACCAGAAGCATAAGAAATATAGCTAACCTAATTTTAGGTTAGCTATATTAAAGTCTAAAAACAAAAATGATGAGGTAAAAAATGAAACAAAAGAAAGATGTGATTTTATTTATCATAACAGTTGCTTTATCTGTTCTGATTTTATGTTTTTTTCTCACAGGATATTATTCAATCGACACAATGAGAATATATTCCCAAGGGTATACAGATTATGCAACAAAAGACGCGTATATAAGAGATGGAAGATTATTTTCTGCTTTGATTTTTGTGATAATAGGTTTAGTTAACCCTAATATGACAACACTTTATATTGTTAACCTAAGTATTAGTATTATGATTTTATCTATATGTGTGATACAAATCTACCAGCTAATAGAAAGATATAAAAAACTCGAAAAAACAAAGCATAAATTGGTTGCATTTATGCTAAGCTATACATATATTTTTAGTTTTTTAATTGTAGACATATTAAAATTTATTGACAGTTTTATTATAGCAACGAGTATTTTGTTATTTATCATAGCAATTAAGAAGATAGTTATTGAAAGAAAAAATATGCTAGGGTGTTTATTCACAATATTAGGTGTTAGTTGTTATCAAGGTACCATTCCCGTATTTATTGCAACAGCTTGCTTGTTGACAGTATTAGAAAATAAGAAAATAAATAAAATGTATATAAAAAACATATTACCATGTGCTATTTCTATTATGGTTGGAGCTATTATAAACCTTATAATTGTGAAATTGATACCTGTTATAACAGGTATGGAAATGACAGATAGAATTTCAGAGATTGATTATATAAGGAATATACAAACTAATTTGTTAGGAATGGGTGAAATTGTTTTTGAAAGCTTTCAGTTATTTCCACCATATACATGGATAGCAACTGCTATGACGATTCTTATCCTATCTATCATTGAGGGAATCAGAAAAAAGGAAATAGAAGTACCTATTTATGTTTTGTTTATTTTTATAGTATATGTAGCAAGTATTGGCGTGATAGCACCTATTCAAAAATTTCTTATAGCACCGAGAGTGTTACTTGTGTTATCACAAGTAATTAGTGGAATGATTATTTACATATTCTGTATAGGGGTTAAAGAAGAAAAGACAAGTGTATATCAAAAACTAATAACTTGTATAACCGTTGTGTACTTTCTGCTAACAATGATATCTATTACAAAAAGTACTTATGAATGTAAAAAAGGAAATAAAATAGATGAAACATTTTCAACTAACATTGAAAATGAAATTGTGAATTTGGAAAAACAAGGAATAGATATCCAAGCAATTTCTATAAAATACACAGGGAATTATGCAAGACAAGAAACGCAATTAGTATATGAAAGTTCGATATATTTAAGAGGATTGTATTCAGCGAATTTATATGAATTTTATACAGGAAGAAAAATAGAAACACAAGGATTTACGAGGGAAATTGAAGAAACGTATTTTGAAAATCCAAGTCATGAAGAGGTACAATTTAAGCATATAGGAGATGTATTATATATATTGGTTGATTTATAAAAGTAGGTATATAGGAAAAGGCAGGAAATCAAATCCTGCCTTTATGTATTTAAAAAAATATATAAAAACAAAATTTAACTTTCTGCCTAAGGCTAATATACAATACGTATATTAAAGGTGTAAAACAACTATTTCATTTGTTGTTCAGCTTGTTGAATCATTTTTCTAACCATGTTACCACCTATTTTACCAGCATCTTTAGCTGATATATCACCATTATATCCGTCTTTTAAATTAACACCAACTTCACTAGGTGTCAAAAATATATTTGACATTTAAGAAAACATAATATTAAAAAAGAAAAAAGCAATCGCCTAAAATACATAACTATACAGAAAATTATACAGTAATATATACAGAAATTTAATCGTTTTTAAAATTGTCCATAAGCCTATAAATCGTCGATAAAAAGCTGACAAATCAGATGTTTTTAGAGATTATCAACTGAAAGATTTTACAAAAAAGAGAAAAATCTTTCAGTACTACTGAAAGATTTTGTTGACAAAAGCAAAAACTTTCAGTATAATATTGTTGAGGTGGTAAAAGTATGATTTATAGAGAACATTATATTAGCCAAATTCGTGAATTTTATGATTCGGATTTAATAAAAATAATAACAGGAATTAGACGTTCTGGAAAATCAGTTATTCTAGAACAAGTAAAAGATGAAATAAAAAATAAAACTGATAATATAATAAGTTTGAATTTTGAAGATAAAAGGATTTTAAATACTATAAAAGATGGAGATTCTCTAATAGCTTATGTTGAGCAAAACAGAAAAAGAGGAAAATGTTATGTTTTTCTTGATGAAGTTCAAATGTTGGATGATTGGCAAAATGCTTGTAAAACTTTAAGGCTTTATGATAT
>CALXQV010000031.1 GCA_944390535.1 uncultured Clostridia bacterium
ATAACGAATTCGTTATCGAATGTTACAGAAGCAACAGCTTTCATTCTGTTCTCTGAATTTACTTTTCTTAAACGTACATCTGTAATTTGCATTTTGTAGTGCACCTACCTTCCTTAAGTTTTAAAAATTTTGTACATATATTTACTCTTATGTACAATTATATTATTCTCCATAAAAAATTTTTTTCCTTCTTTTTTTTACATTTTTTTATTTTTTTTATCCTATTAATAGTATAAGCTAAACAAAACCTTTCTATATTTTCCTTATATTGTAACACTTTTTGCTTTTTTTAATATATTAACATATAGCATTTTCTTAGGTTGATTTTTAACTTATTGTACTTTTCTGCTTCATAATTACAAGCATACTGATTTATCCTATAAATTTCTTTAAAAGTATTGAATTTTTCAAGATATAATTATATAATTCCTTTTGGAATTTTATGCAAATGAAATATTTACAAAGGAGTGTCTTTCATGCCTAATATAGATAATTTAAAGAAATATAAAAATATACATATGATTGGAATTGGTGGTGTCAGCATGAGTGGAATTGCAGAAATTCTTCTTAATTGGGGATTTCATATCTCTGGGTCTGATGTATCTGATTCTGAATCTGTTCAAATATTAAGAAAAAAGGGAATCAAAGTTACCCTTGGTCATAATACAGAAGATGTCAAAAAAGCAGATGTTGTTGTATATTCTGCTGCAATAAAAGCAGATGATCCTGAAATGATAGAAGCACAAAAACATCATATTCCAACCATTGAAAGAGCTGATTTTTTAGGAGAAATCACTAGGTGTTTTAAAGATACTATCTGCATTTCTGGAACACATGGAAAAACCACTACCACTTCTATGGTTTCTATTTGTTTTGTAAAAGCTTTAACAGACCCTAGTATACAAGTAGGTGCATATTTAAAACAGTTAGATGGTAATTACAGAGTGGGAAATAGTGAACATTTTATTATAGAAGCATGTGAATATGTAGAAAGTTTTCTAAAATTTAGCCCTAAAGCTGAAATTATTTTAAATATTGATAATGACCATTTAGACTATTTTAAAAATTTAGAAAATATAAAAAAAGCATTTGTTAAATATGTAAAATTATTACCAGATGATGGTATTTTAGTTCTAAATGGAGATGATACCAATTGTTTAGAACTTTCTAAAGAAACCAATGCTACCATTATAACTTATGGTATTTCAAATAGAGATGTTGATATTTATGCTACAAATATAGAATTTAATAATGATGGTTTTGCCAAATTTGATGTTTATTATCATAATCAATTCTTAGACACCTTTCAATTATCTGTTCCTGGTAAACACAATGTTTCAAATGCACTTGCTACTATCGCAATCTGTTTACAATACCATATTACAACAGATGTTATAAAATCTGCATTATTAGAATTTACAGGTGCTCACAGAAGATTTGAATATAAAGGAAAAATTAGTGAAAAAGTAAGCGTTTATGATGATTATGGACATCATCCAACAGAAATTATTGCTACCGCAAAATCTTTAATAAATAAAACATATCATCAATCTTGGGTTATTTTCCAACCACATACATATAGTAGAACCAAAAATTTATTAGAAGAATTTGCAAATGCATTAATGAATTTTGACCATGTCATTGTAGTAGATATCTATGCAGCTAGAGAAACCAATACTTATAATATTTCTTCTAGAGATTTAGTTTCAAAACTGCAATCTTTAGGAAAAAAAGCTTTATACATTCCTGACTTTCATGAATGTGCAGACTATATAAAAGCTCATGTTGAAAAAGATGATATTGTTTTAACCTTAGGTGCTGGAACAGTTACAAACATCGGTCCAATGCTAATTGATTAAAAACGGGAAATTGGGGACGAAAAACGGGAAATTGGGGACGGACTCATTTTTCCCGTTTTCAATTTTATAAATAAAAAATATAGAATATAAAATCATTACACAATTTTGTATAAGCTAAATTTTCATAGAAATTCTTGAATAAAAAAGTGAGCCTCTTTCATTATTGCTTAAAATTTTAAACAAAATGAACATTCCTCACTTTTTTATTTTAGAATTTCTAGGTTCAAATTTAGATACACAAAATGTTTCATTTTTTTATATTCTATATTTTTTTGATACTTAATTTTAAAAACGGGAAAAATGAGTCCGTCCCCAATTTCCCTTAATTTACTTCTTTAGACTGTTTTAACATTAAATCTCCAAAGATAGCATACCCTTCTGTTGATGAATTTACTAAAACATGTGTTACTGCTCCTACAAATTTCCCATTTTGTATAATCGGTGATCCACTCATTCCTTGTATAATTCCTCCTGTCTTTTCTATTAGTTCTTCATCTGTTACTTTTATTTCCATACTTTTATTATTATAATTGTTGTCTCTATAAATTTTTGTAATTTCTATTGCATATTCCTTTACAGTTTGGTTATCTAAACTACACAATATGGTTGCTTTACCTGTTTTTATCTCTTCTCTCATCGCCACTTCCATTTCTTTATTGGTATCAATATTTAAACTAGAAATATCTTGCATTTTTCCATAGATTCCAAATTCTGTATTTTTTACAATTTCACCGATTGTATCTTGTTCTTCCACTGTTCCTTGTATTTTCCCAGGATTTCCGTCTTCCCCTTTTTTTATATTTAATACTTTTGCTGTTACAAATTCTCCTGATGCAATATTTAATAAATCTCCTGTATCAATGTCTGTAATCCCATGCCCCAATGCTCCAAAACTTTGCGTAGATGGTTCATAAAATGTTACTGTTCCTACACCTGCTGCACTATCTCTTACCCATAATCCTAACTTATATTCTTCTTCATTTGTTTTGACTGGTGTTATACTACATTCTTTTGTTTCCTCATCATGAATATATTGTATTTCTATATTTTTTCCATTTGACATATTCACTTTTTCAATTAAATCATCTGTTGAATGAATCAAATTGTCATTAATTTTTACAATGGTATCTCCTTCTTCTATTCCTGTATTTTCATATGGTTTATATGTCTTACTATCTTCTCCTTCTATTTCAGACATTCCTACTACTAAGACACCATTGGTATATAGTTTAACGCCTGCAATATTTCCCACAGGTATTACTGTTGTTTTGGGAATGACAGAAACATCTACATTTTTTATGAACAATTTATCAAATAAACTGACAGTTACTGTCTCTGTTCCAATTTTATTAATGGTTTTTTCTCCTGAATTCGCAGAAACCTCCAACACTTCATCTTCAGAATATAATGTGATACCGAAAATTGTTTTTAATGATAAATTCTCTCCTTCAAATATGGTAATCTCATTGGGGATATAATGAATGACTAATATATAACTATATAGAATAAACAAAAAAAGCAATACAATTATTCTTCCTAAAATCTTTTTACACATATCTGCTCCTATTTTAGATTTTATAATAGTATTTGCTTTTTTATTTTTTTTATACACTTAATAAATTTTCATTTTTTATTTTATAACCAATTGATTTGATATTTATCTGATATTTATCTGATATTGTAAACTCTGCATGCTATAGTTGTTTGAAATCTCAAATCATAAATTATTCTTTAAATGCATTTACATGTTCTTCTGGATTTCTGAATACTTTATACATACTATATCTCTCTCTTCCCAATGCTGTATAATATAATTTTGCTAATGTTTTGTTACTTAATCCATCTAAATATTCATAAATATTGTTAATTGAATTTTCAGTATTCGTTTGTGCTACATAACAAGTATAACATCCTAAATCCCAATGTGGATAAAAATACCATGTCGTTTCTGAAGTCGTACTTCCAATCGATTTTCTTTCAAAATCAATATTAAATACGCCTCTTGATGTTGTTGTATTTACCATATTCTCTAATCCCTTATGTGTTACTCTATGATAAGTACTGTTTTTGATTCTCGCATTTTCAACAATATAAATAGCATTTTCTGTTACCACTTCTTCATTTTTATTATTATTAATCACAGAATACCCATTATATATCTTTCCACCAATACTTAATCCTTGTAAAAAACTAACTAAACAAACATTATCTAGTATTCTTGCCCAGTCCTCTTCTGCTAATTTTGGCATTCTAAATTCATATGTTCCTGTTCCATAATTGTTATAATTTGATAATGCAATTGATAAATTACTTTCAATTACATAACGAATAACTGCCATTCTGTGGTTATTAAAATTTGAGTCTGGTTCTTCAATCTTATTAAAATCAAATATTTTATTATCACTATCTACAAAACTATATATGATATTTCCATCAACATCTTGAACCTCTTGTACGCCCACAGCGTCTGATGATCTTAAGTTTGTAATACCATAATTTTTCAATCTTTCTTTAAATTCATATGCTTCTTTATAATAGCGATATCCCATATCATTATCTTCATTTCTAAAAGGTGTTGCTACTTGGTTTATCTTCCCATTTGTTATGGTAAACCAAGTATTCGTGTTTGCATTTCTGTAATATTTTACACCATTTATTTTAACATATGCATATTCTGTATCTCCTACATATTCTCTTAATTGTAGTTCTGAAGTGATGGTAATTCCTCTATATCGAACTTCTCCTGTTGTACTATTATATAATAAAGAATCATCTAATACATATCCTGCATCATTAATTCCTTTTCCATTTTGATCATATCCTTGTATTGTAATATAATTATCTAATGAATATGTAATGGTGACATCCATTGATCCTTTTACATATCGACAGCTATAATAAATATATGGTTTTAATCCTGTAACTTCTTCTCCTCCCGTATAAGTTGCATTGGCTGGTAATTTACTTTTAGTTTCATCATCTAATGTATTTTCAAATGGAGAATAAATATAAAAACCATCATATAACGTAAATACTAATGCTGGCACAAATTCTTGTAAGGTTTCACTATTGTATCCTTCCATCTTGAAGTTGTTTGCTAATGATGTAAAAAAACTATTTGCTGCTGCTTCTATATCTTTAATTTTTGAGTTTACAATGTCAGATGTACTACTATTTACTGTATTTAATTGAAATGCTTTTATCGCATCATATGTTGTATTATCTAATTTTGTATCATAAGAAATTTGTAAATCTAGTGTATCCACTTGTGCATTAATATATGCTGAAAAAACTAATGATATTGGCAACATTATGATTACAAAAATGACTGCTAAATATTGATATTTCATCATACACTTATCTTTCCTTTGTATTTTATTTTTTAATAGCCTGTAATTCTTTGATTACAGGCTATTTTATTATATAGGAAAAATCGACTTTTATCTTGACCACATATAAGATTTTTCCGTATATAACAGGGCTATGCTTCCTATATTCGTGTAATAATTGCGAAGCGATTTTACACATGTGTGCGTCGAAATCTTTGATTTCGTTAACGCACGCTTTTCTTATACTATATTATACTGTTAGTTTCCGCTTCCATTTGCTGTTACATATCCACCATGCTCTGCTGCTATTGTATATGTATCATTTCCAGCTACTGTATAAAAGAAGTTTTTCAATTGTTGTGATAAAGTTGTGTTTGTATTTCTTACACTTGTTGAAAACATGTCTCCCTCTTTTAAAGCAAGCACTTTTGAAGTTCCTTCATTATTTGAAGATAAAATGTCTAAAATTTGTGATGTATACATTGAATAAGACACATTTTCACCTATTCTTGTAGAACTTGCTTGTGTTGTCTTCTTTCCAGGGTTTTCATCTAATATTTTTGCTTCCATTTCTATATCATATGTATTTCCTGTTGCTGCAATTTCTTGTTCAAATGCTGCATAATCATCTATTGATAACCTTCCTGTTGTTCTTACCTTATCCACAAATTCTGTTGTTGCTGTTTTTACAGTTAATTGTGATATATCATCTGTTCTATCTGACATGGACATTAATGGAAAAACAAACATTAGAATTGCTGCTAATACAATTGCAATAATTGTCATCAATGAATCTCCCATAATCGTTATCCTCCTTATAATACCATTATTATATTGTACATATATTATTACTGCCTACAATATGTTATTACTCTCTTTTTTGTTTTATTGACATCTGGTGTTTGTACATCTTCATATTCATCACTAATATCACTATCTGAATCTGTTGTTATTATATCATCTTGATAATATACACCAAATTTTTCTTCAAAAGTATTCTCTTTTAATATTTTATCATAAATCCCTTCAGAATTCAAGCGTAATCCTGAATTATTCGTTTCTAAATCTGCACTAAATTCTTGAAATGTCATTGGTGTTCCATTTGCTCTTTCAAAGGTCCCCTTTGCACCATATAATAATGCCATTATAAAATTGTCTTGTTTTCTGCTATTTCCTATAACTTCTTTTTCTAAGTCTATATAATTTACCTCTATTCTTTCACCATCTTTTATTTTTGTATATAAAATAATCGGTGTTACCCCATTTTTTTCATAAAATTCAATTCTATAATTTTCTTTATATGCTCTATAAATAGTTGGTATAATCGTTTCTTTTCCTACCAATCTTGTTTTTGTATTTAAATCTTCTGTATATTGTGTTACGCTATCTCTGTCTGAATAGCTAATTAAAATATCTGCTGTAGCTCTGGCTTGTGAAAAAGATGATATACCTATTGCTAATGCCATTACAAAAGCTAATACGGCTGCCGCCATCTTTAGTGCATCTGCTGCATTTTCCATAGTACACCATCCTTTCTTTTTATATGTTTTTTAAGTTACTATTTTTTTGTAATTGTAATTTCAGATACCAAACCAGCATTTGCTGTTCCACTTGTCCCATATACAAAACCTATCTCATATGTTCCACCTGTTGTTATGCTGTTAATTGGTGCTGTTGTCGTTGTCTTTTGCATCGTAACTGCACCACTTACTGTAACTTTTTTATCATCATCATCTTGTGTCATATTATTTGATAACACCTCTTGTAATAAAGCTCTTACAGTTGTTCCTTTTTGTTTTCCTTGATATTGTGTAAATCGTGAATTAAATTGTGTAATTTCAACATCATTCATTGAATTGTTGTTAACAATTCCTGCTGCTTGTTGGTAAATTATTATACCTAATGAGATAATTAAAATTGCAAGTAATATAGCACCTGCGATAATTAATGCTTTTGATGCATTTTCCATAATTCATTCCTCCCTTATTTATTATCTATATATTTTTTACTAAATTAGTTAGTAACCTTAATAAATATTTTAACTAGCTACTTGCTCAAAATACATATAGCTAACTCTTCCTGTTTTGGTATGATACTCCATATTTGTGCATATAAATCGTATTTGATTATAATATTGCATAAATGTATCTGTTCCACTATTGTAGATTTCCTCCATGGTATGTACTTTATTATCATCTGTAAACAAAATCTCAATTCTAATGGAATCTGTTCCATTATTTTTATATAATCCTGATGTTTCTTTTTCTATATCGTTTTTTACATTATCATCTACTGCTTTATTAATTAATGTTGCTAAATCTGTACCAAATATTTCTTTTCCTTTATAACTCTCATATTGAGCATTTTTTATCTGTGCTTCATGATAAGTTGCTTTATAATTTAAATACATATATCCTACCATAGCAACAATGATTACTACAATCACTAAAAATATCACTATCTTTTTCATGTTTCACCTTTTTATCTATATTATTTTACACATATTACTTTAAACACTCTATTGGTCACTTCACTAATTTCCACTGTCACATTATACTTAGGCAAACCATTTTGGCCTACTAGCTTTAAATCTTCTGAAATTAGTTTGTTAAAATGTGACTCCATATCCTCTATAGTTTGTGTTTCAAGATACCCTAATTCTATTGAGACATTTCCACATATTACAGATATATATCTATCCACTCCTGTAACTCCTGCAACAGCACGATGTGCAAATTCATAATTTTGATTATTTTGTGTGGCTAGTCTTGCCATAGAAACCACATCATAGATTGTTACATTTTCTTTACCAACATATTTGGTAAATTGACTATTAAATTGTGTTGCTTGATTTTCCTCGATATTATCATGTATTCGACTAGAAGTTCCTCCAAAACTTGAAAACAGTAATACTCCTAATGAAAGAACCATAATTCCCAACAGAACAGCTCCAGCCATTAATAATGCTTTTGATGCATTTTCCATATTACACTCCTATTCCTGTACATTTAAATTCTAACTTTAAGATTCTTCCTGTGTTTTCATCATACTCAGGTTCCTCTATACAATCAAAATACGCTCGTTTAAATTGAATATACTCATAATATTTTAAAGCATCTTGATAAATTGTTTGGACTCCACCATAACGCTCTGCTGGATATGGTAACATTTCCTCTTTATCAAATTCTTCATTTGCTTTACTTCCTGTGTAGTTGTCTTTTATATATTGAATATTCGAAATTTCAGAAGCAAGTTGATTACAATATTTTTGTTGATATTTTTTTTCAATTCTTCTAATTTCTCCATCTGTAATATCACCTGTTACAGAAGAAGGTTGTCCTACAATATCGCTAATATTTTTTTCTGTATATTTTGACTGTGTAACAATCCTATTTTTCCCATCAAATGTTAACTCACTATTCTTCCCATTCATATTAATACTAATCTGCATGGGAGTATATCCTTCTTCTCCTGTATATCTTTCATTGTAGTCTACAATCTTATTCATTAGTGATATCATATCACTTCCCCTAATATTCGTTCTGTTATATGTCGTATATTGGCTATTGAATTCTGCTATCTGTGCACTTAAATTTGCCTGATGGGAAGATTCTTGGTAACTTGTTAAATTACTCATCATTAGAACAAAGGCAGAAACTATAACAATTACAATTAACACACTAGCTGCCATAATCAATGCTTTTGATGCATTTTCCATAGTATAATTCCTCCTTTATTTCCATTTTTAAGTTTGTGCTGTCATTGTGCTAAATGAAGTTGACATACTGGTTAATCCTATAAATACTAGTGGAATAATTAAATATCCTACAAACATACACACCATTGGTGCAAATCCGATTGCTTTTCCTATCATACCTTTTCTCTTAATCAATCTATCATTTGATTCTTTTCGTTTTTCTTGATAATAGTCTCTTTCTGATTCTAGTTCATCAAAAGCATCTTTAATTGGTATTTTCTCCACAGCTGCTTGCATACTTTCCACAATTCTAATTAATGGCATATATGTGATTTCCTCTTTCATTTCTTCTAATGCTTCCCATGCACCTGCTTCATAGTTATTCAAACATCTTCCAATTGGTTCTTTGAAAATGTTTGCATATCTTTCTAACCATTCCAAAATCATCTCCACATTTACTCTTTCAATTCTCATTAACATCAAGATAATTGTTTGGAATTGCATAACTTCATCTTCCATTTCAATTTCTCTCATCTTTGCTTGGAACATTAATATCCAAATTGGTGCCATATATCCCATAATAGCAAATACGAAAGACAATAATACTTCAAACCATTGTAAATATTCGCTATTCACAATTTGAATTTTGTTAAAAATTCTTTCTGATGTCTTTGTTATTCCAGCGTCATCATATTCTTCGTAGAAGTCTGTTCTTTCTACAACAATTTGTACTTGTTGTAAGGTTACATCTAAATCCCCTCTAAATTGATTGATGACTTCATTGTCATGTTCTGTTAACTCCATTGCTGTGGCTCTATCTTTTTCTGTCATTTCACCGCAAAATATCATAGGTCGTTGTCGGTTCTGTATATATATAATCAACTGCTAACTGATGTAAATATACAAATATAATTAATGATGCAATACAAGTTATGACTGCAAGTATCATCCTATTAATATATAACCATTCCATTCTCAAATGTGATGCAGCATGTTTCAACAATTGTTGCACTTTTCTATATTCTTTTGTTCCATCTTTTGGAAGAAACATATCTACAATTCTTTTGATTACTTTATGTTTATATAATTTTGCTTGCCATGGATTTTCTGTGTTTTTGGTATTCATTCCTGTTGATCCATTGTCTTTTAATCTTCTAACTAATACATAACTTACAATTGTTAAAATCAATATTAGAATTTGAACAATCATTCCTGGTTTTCCATTATACCAACTCTCTGTAAAAGAGAAGTTGCTAATTGACCAAGCTCTTAATGGTTCTAGTAATAAGATTGGTGCAATAGATATTAAAGATAAACTTTGAAATACATAATTTAATTTATCTCTTTTTAAAATTTCTAATTGCATTTCTTTTGTAATGTTGTTGATATTTTTTAAATATAGTGAAGCTCCATTTACTTTTCTATCACCAAATTCTTTTGTTAAATATGATATTCCAGCAAATTCCTTTAAAAATACATTTGGTGCAATATCATAATATTTTTCTAATTCCATTTCTGGATCATCTGCAATCAAGGTTTCATAAATTTTTTCTCCTTGTCTTGAGATGTCCATCTCGTCATCTTGTGATACTTGATATATGGCTTCTTCTACCATGTTAAATTCATGATAAGCATGTCTAATTTCTGAAAAGAAATCCAATTGTTCTTTCAATAAGTTTGTATCTTTCCTATCAATAGAAGCATCAATTAAGGTATCTACCATAAATAATTCAAATATTAGTAAGATAAACATTAACAAATAGTTGCTGTTTGTTATTAAAATGGTAAGTATTGCTGTCGGAATTACTATTGCAAGTGCCCTAGTCAATATTTTTGCAGAATCTCTTCTTGTGTTATATTCGTCATCTATATTAATAATTTCTAATCTTCGTCTTAGTTTCAGTATATATCGTTTTAAAAATGGTATTCTAGCATAGGCAATATATAATCTTTGGTATAAAATTTCTGTTGAAAAACGCTTTTCTCTTGTTCCTTGTTGCAATTTTTTAATTTGTTTATATTCTGATTTCTGCATTTTTTTAGATAATATATAATATGCTATTATAATTACCACTAATACAGCTACTGAAGCACCCATTATGTAAAAAATAATTTGGTTAGACACTTAGAATAGCACCTCCTTTTCTTCTATATTTTACTTTTTCTTGGTCTTCCTCTTCTAACTGTTGTTTCTGCCTCTGCTGTAACTTGTACTGTTTCTTTATGTCTTGCTCCCCAATTTCTTTCAACAAATCTATCAAAATCTTCTATATCTGTTTCATCCATGTTGTCTCTCATTTCTTTGATATTTTTGTCTGTGATTGGGTTTGTCATAACATATTCGCCATCAACATTCTCTAATATATTTCTATAAATATATAGCTTTTTATCTGTTGATTTTGTAAAATAATGTGTTGCATTATCAAAAAATTTATCAAATTTTCCTTCTAATGTTTTTTCATTTCTATGGTCAAATGTATATTCATTTTTATCTTCTACTGGTACACATTCTGTTACTCTTTCAATATATCTTCTTCCTCTAAAGTCTTTTACTAAATGAATGTCAAAGTTTAATACTTGAACAACTTGTTCTTCTGCTGTTTTTTCATCTGTAAACACTCCTGCTCTTAACATTGAGTTTCTTAAGGCTGTTACTAAATCAGGAAATGTTTTAGCATGGTGTGTAAATAATGTAAATTTTGATGCAACCTGTGCTGATTGAACCATCCAAGATGCTACAGGGTCAGTTGCAACCTCACCAATGATGTTAACAGAACCATCTGTCTTTTTCTGAACGTCCAAACAGTCCTGTCCAGAAATTGTTTCTGTTTCTCTCATTGATAAAATGTTTCTTGTTGGATAAATTTTTCTTAAATGTAACTCAAATGCTGTTTCTGTAATACGAAGGTTCATTGTTTCATATATATTTTCAATCATAGCCATAAGCATGGTTGTTTTTCCGACAACCTTGCTCTCCTGTTAGTGATATAATTCTAGCACCTTTTACTAGATATTTTAATAATTCAATTGCTTCTTCTTTACCTGGTCCATGAACAATTTCTTCTAGTGCTGCTCTTTTAACATCGAATTTTCTTACGAAAAATGCCCATGTTTCTGACATTGATGGTCTTACAACAACAACACGTGAACCATCTTTCATTTCATTGATTTTATAACCATTGGTATCTGATAATTGTCCTGGGTTATTATATTTATAAATGTTTTGACATACTCTTTTTAGTTCTGCTTCTGTGCCAAATGATAAAAATGCTAATCTGATAGATTTACCTCTAAACATAATCCAAATACTATCACAAGCTCTTGGTACTTTATGTTCTGCTATTTGGCTTAAATAATCTCCATCTGTTTGTGCTACTTGACTTAAAAAGCTTTCTGGTAATCCTGATACACCACCAGAAACACCGTCAATATTCATGTCCCTGATTTCATCTATTGTACTATATCCTTTATAATGTTGATAAATTCTTTGAACAACAACTGCTAATTTATCTGAAAAAGATAAGGTAATATTTTCTTTTTCATAAATATCATCTATTTCTTGCTCTGTAATGACATATGATGGTTTTGCTTCTCCCTCAACATATTTTAATACATCTAAATTATATTTTTTTATCATTTCAGCTAATGCTTCATATCCAAATTCTTTTTTAAATATATAAATTAATATGTCAAATTTATCTTGTGAAGTTAGTAAAGATGGTACATCAAAAGGAATGGCTTTTGATATATTGGTTTCATCTACACCATATTCTTGAGATAATAAATCATATATTAATTCTTTAACATATTTTTTATCATTAACATCTCCATATGTACAACCTTTTAACGCTTTTTTTAATTCGTATTTTTTATTTTTTCTTCTTTTTAATTCTTCTTCTGAAAGACCTATATCATATAAATTGACCTTTGTGATTTCATCTAATCTTTTCTTGATAAAAGCTTTCATGACATCTAAGGTATATGTTTTATCATCTACATTAAGTGTGTTTTCGACTTCTTCTGTCTTTTTCTTTTTCAAGACATAATATATTGCAAATATAGCAAGTCCTAAAACCACTAAAATTAGTACAACATTTATTATAGTCATTATCAGGTCTCCTTTCTTTTACATTTTCATTTGCAAATCTTGTAATCGGTATATTATATTTTCAGAAGCTCTTTTGATTTCCTGTATAAAAAATGCATTTCTATCTTCTGGATCTAAATTTTTTCTAAATCTCAAAAATAAATCTGGCACGCCTGCTTCCTCTGCTGCTTCGAAAAATAGTGTATTATATGGTATGGTTAATACTTGATTTTTTTCTCCTAAATATCTTGTTATGTTTTTTGAATTATATTTAGAAAATTTGTCATATCTTCCAACTAATAATAATACTTTTTTAGAAGCAAATAGTTGATTTTTTTCTTTTAATTCTCTGAAACGATTAATACTTCTTAATCTTTGAGACATATTAACCACAATAATATCTGAATCATGTATGATTGTCTTTTTTGTCTCTTCTTCTACATTTTCATCTAAATCTACAAATACTAAATCGTAATATTGATTTGCTGCATTTATGATATTCGGATACAATGTTTCTATAACTGTTCCATCAGTTGTGGAAGCTTCACTTCCAAGTAAAATCTCAAATCTATCTTTAAATACAACTTTTGTGTAATTTGTAATAATGTCTGGTGTTATTTTATTACTTCTTATTACTCTTGCTAATCCTTCTACACCTGTTTCTACTTCTAAAGTTGCATTTGGCCCAAAAATACCCAGATTTCTCTTTTTTCTTTTTTCTTCCCAAAAGCATCTTTTCAAGGCATCTTCTCGATTGGTTGTTGAAATAACCAATATTCTGTAATTATGTTCGATTGCCATATAAGTAGCAATTGCGGCAATTGACATTGTCTTTCCTGTTTGCTCTATACTACTATTATAAAATGTTACAATTGACATGCTTTATACTCCTCTTTCTATGATTTTCACAGCCCTTCTAATTTGATTTTCACTTGTATCATTTAAAATTTCACTAACAATATAAATCAAACTATCTTTGTATTGTGTGCTCAATTTTTTGAATTTTATTTTTGCTACTCTTTGATTTTCTGCTAATACTGACCAATCTCCATTTTCAATCGGAAAATATATTCTATATTCATTCCACATAATTTTATAACCTAGTGATAAAAAGTTTAAATAGTCATCTTCTTCTTTTAGAATTTCTTTTGTAAATAATATTTTGGTTAATCCCATTGGTGTTTTTAACGTACTTAATATCTCTAATCCTCTTTTTAGAGAATATAAATCAAATGCTGTTACAAAATAATTTTTCGTATCTGTAGTTGTTAAATCAAATTTTTCAATAATCTCTGCATTATCCACATCGATTAGCATAATATCATATGGTAAGTCATCCTTTTGTGCAATACTTAGATAACTTTTTATTTCTGTCTCGTCATTAAATCCAACAGCTACATCAATATCTTCAAAATCTGTAATATATGTAATTGTAGGATTTATAACTGGTACAACATATTTGGCTTTTTGCGCTAATGTTGCATCTACTACAATTACTTTTTTTCTCATAGTTGTTAATATTTTAGCAATATTTAGTATTAAGTCTGTTTTGTCATACATTCCTATAAATCCTACTTTTTTCATAATGATTCCTTTCTCTAATTTGTTGTGGTGGTGGTTGTATTTGCTTGTACTGATAATCCTTCTAAATATTCTTGTCTTGTTGTTACAGAACTTGTTGTACTTTCTTCCATATTGGCTTCTAAGTTAGTTTGTGCTTGTTCTGGGTCTGCATTGATTGTTGCATCAATAACCTCTGTTCTTTGTGATGCTTGTGTTTGGTTTCCTGAAGAATCTGTTGCATTATATCGATTCCATAAAGCTGTTCTAGCTTCTTCTAAGAGATTTGGATTTCCATTAATTAGTTCTAACACTTCATAATTTACTGGATATGTTGGTATTGAAGCTTCTTGTATTCCTGGTTCTGTATATTTATTTACATATAATTTTGCTCCATTAATTTTAAATGCATCAACAATTGCATTACTTATCATATCAATTTCGTCTTCACTTAATTCTATAGATATTGTATCTGTTGAGTCAATTCCTGAAATAACAGGAATTTCTACTCTCTTTTTAGATACAACGATATAGTTTGTTCCACTAGGTAATAATAAACGCACATCTATATAATCTCCTGTTACTAAATCAGAAGGTAAAATAAACATATTATATTCTTCTTTTCGAACATCATTTCCAGTTACAGTTTCATCTACATATATCATTTCTTTTGACAATACGGTTCCTTTTGTCATAGAAATTTTTGCAATCATACTACTTCCTAAATCTGATGGTGTAAGATAATCTGTTGGGGCTGTTGCATTTGTTACTTGTGTCATAGTGAAGTCAGCTTCTGTAACTTCATCTCCTGAGTCTACATCTTTATTTAATGTATATACTGTAACATAAGATGCCTCTAATTCTTTTTCTTCTTTTTTCATATTGGTTAATTGTACTATTAAAAATGCAATAATTGCTCCTGTAATAATTAGCATTAATAACATTCCTAATAAAAATGAATTTCTTGCCTTTCTTTGCATTGGATTTTTTGCTATTACAAATTCCTCCCTTTTCATATATTTTTTTATATTTTTTTACAAATTTCTGTCTATTTTATTTTAATACATTCACCATTTAAAATCAATGAGATTGGTTCGTGTCATTAAAAATTAATATAGTTGTAATATTTTTGTAATATTACAACTATATTATTATAGCAAATATTTTTCTAACACTTTTGCTACACCATCATTATCATTTGTATCTGTTACTTCCTTGGCTACTTGTATAATCTCAGGCGTGCTTCCTTTCATCGCAATTCCCATTCCTGCATTTTCTATCATTTTTTTGTCATTTATATTATCTCCAATCGCCATGACTTCCTCTGGTTTTATCTTTAATTGTTTTATCAAAAATTCAATTGCATTCCACTTATCTACTTCATTTGCTAAAATTTCTGTATAAAAATATTCTACAGGAATTTCTTCTGTTCCTTGCTTAATGATTTTCCTAGACATATGGGCAATATCTAAAACTTCTATTCCATTTACTTCTTTTATTTTTTTGATAATGGACTGGAATATGCTATCACTTTGGTCGCAAATGGTCATTTTTAAAAAATTTTCTTCTTGCATTTGTTTTACATATTCATACATGTTTTCGACCACACTAATATTGGTTTTCTTACTTTCTTCTTTTTTTAGATTTTCTTTATAATAATATAACACATTAAATTTTAAATTTGTTGTTAACACCACTTTATCTGTATACAAATTATATGCTATGCTATTTTCTTCACATATTTTTATAATTTCTAATACTTTTTCTTTTTTTATATAATTTTTATATATCGTTTCGTCTTTTTGCATGTCATATATCAATGCACCATTTCCTGCTATAAAATATCCTTGTATTCCCATCTGGTTTGCAAAGGTTTTTATAGAATCTGTTGGTCTTCCTGATGCTAATACAATTTCTATTCCTTTTTCTAAACATCTTGCTACCATTTCTTTTGTTTTTTCACTCATTTCTCCATAATGATTCAGCATTGTTCCATCTAAATCGATTGCTACTAATTTATACATAAATTCCTCCTTTGTTTTTCTACACATATTTTCTATTATATCTTTATTTAAATTTTAATGTCAATATCTATTTTTCAAATTTGAACTTTAGGGACAGTCTTTAAAGTTCAAATTTGAAAAAATTTCCTGTTTATTTTTTTCAATATTGTAAATCCTAGTATTAGAAAAAGCAATCGTTTTTTCTAAAAAAGTATATATACTGGAGGTGAATAAACAATGGCAAACAACAGTAATAAAAAATTAGTTCCAGAAGCAATGAGCGCTTTAGATAAATTCAAATATGAAGTAGCTAGCGATGTGGCTGTTAAAAATATATTTAAAATTATTTTTAACAAACTTTTATCTAAAAGCTACTTCATATTTTTTTATTTTATTTAATTCTAAGAGACCTTCTTATTTCTATTATTAACAACTTCCGCTTCCTTTATTATTTTCTTCTCATTTTGTTCAATTCCGTGCTAATTCACTAAATTTATAATAAATTGTAATTTCATGATTTTCTGAAATTGTTATTTTTTCGATTAATTCATTTAATAATTGTTTTGTAGGCTTTTCCAAAGATATAAATTCTTTTGCTAGTTTTTCTAATTTATTTATATCTTCTTTTTTTGTATCTTTTTGTTGTAGATTTTTTTCTAATTCTGATTTTTCTTTTATATAAGAATCTCTATCTTTTGCAAATTCTTGTGTTAATTCCACATAATCCGCTTCTGATACAATTCCTTTTACTTTATCTTTATATAAGTTTTTCATATATAAACTATTATCTT
>CALXQV010000032.1 GCA_944390535.1 uncultured Clostridia bacterium
AAACAAATATTTTAAAACTTGCAAAATTAAAAATATTATGCTATATTAATACCCTAGAATCAAACTATGAAATATAATTATAAATACGAGCTCGTATCCTTCGCAAACGGAAGCGTCAAACGAGCCATAAAGAGTAACAGATAAGAAATTATCTGTTATTTTTTTGCGAAAATTAAACTAAAATAAGGCGTTTGTAAATGAAAGAGCCGTATTTTAGTTTAATTGTAATTGTTTATAATAAAAGCAAGGATAAAAAAGGCAAATCGTATTTTAGAAGATATACAAAAAGTTAAAGAGGTTGTAAAAATTGAACAACAAATGAAGTTGGATCAGATGGAAGTTATTAAAACAAAGAAAAAGAATAGAAATTTAAGTAGATAAAATATAAAGGGTTGTTATTAAAAATAGCAACCTTTTATGTGTTTTAAGAGCTAATATCTGGAAAATAATTGTATTTATAACAAATTTATGATATAAATAAGAAAAATATGAAATTTGCAACATCATGCTGCAATTTTCAAAATGGAGGAAAATAGTGGAAAATTTAACAAATATTATTAATGATGATGAATATTTTAAATTTTTGAATGAAATTAAAAAAGATATTATTTCAACAAGAAGAAAAGTATTATCTCAAGCTAATAATGAAGTAATATTAATGTACTATCGAATTGGAAAAGGTCTAATAAAAAATAGTAAGTATGGAAATAATTTCATAGATACTTTAGCAAAAGATCTGAAAATAGAATTTCCTGATATGCATGGATTATCTGCAAGAAATCTAAGATATATGAAAAAATTTGCAAAAGAATTTGAATATGATTCAATTTTGCAACATAATGTTGCAAAATTGCCATGGACTACTATAACCACAATTATGGATAAGGTAAAAGATGGACAAGAAAGATTATGGTATGCAGAAAAGACATTAGAAAACTTATGGTCAAGAACCATATTAGAGCATCAAATTGGGACAGATTTATATAATAGACAAGCATTGTTAGATAACAAAATAAGTAATTATAAGGAAACATTACCGATAGAACTTGGAAAAAGAGCATTAGAGATGTTAAAAGATCCATACATTTTTGATATTGAAGGTTATGGGGATAATGTATTAGAAAAGGATATAGAAGATGCATTAGTTTCTAATATTACTAACTTACTTTTAGAATTTGGAAATGGATTTGCTTTTGTAGGAAGGCAATATCATTTGGAAATCGAGGGAGAAGACTATTATATAGATTTGTTATTCTACAATCTAGATTTAAAATGTTATGTTGTTGTAGAGTTAAAAACTGTTAAGTTTATACCAGAATTTGCAGGAAAATTAAACTTTTATTTAAATGCAGTAGATATGTTATTGAAGAAAGAAGATGACAATCCAACAATAGGAATATTGTTATGTAGAGACGAGCATAAAGTAACTGCTGAATTAGCTTTAAAAGATATAAATAAGCCAATAGGGGTAGCTGAATATAAATATTTGCAAGAGATTCCAGAGTATTTGGCAAATAACTTGCCAAGCATAGAAACACTAGAGAAGAGATTAAATAATAGAAATGAAAATAAGTAAAAAATATGTTAAAAAGGAGTAAAAAATGTTATGGAAGATATAACTAGAGGTAAAGTACCAACAGCATTTTTAAGTTCTACATGTTATGATTTAAAACAAATAAGAACAGATATAAAAAAATTTTTTGAAGAAAATTTGGGGTTTGATATTTTTTTATCAGAATATACATCATTCCCAGTTAATCCTGAAACAACAGCGGTAGATAGTTGCCTTGAAGCAGTAAAAAAATATGCAGATTTATTTATTTTAGTAGTTGGAGGAAGATATGGATATGTAACAGATAAAGGAAAATCAGTTACAAACTTAGAATATCTTACAGCTAGAGAAAAACATATACCTATATATGTTTTTATAGATAAAAAAGTTTTAAATATTATGGAAATATGGAAAAGTAATCCTAATGCTGATTTTAGTTCTGTAGTAGATAGTAACAAAGTTTTTGAATTTATAGACTCATTAAGAAATAAAGAAAATATTTGGGTTTATGAATTTGAATTTGCTCAAGATATAATTCTTACATTAAAAAGACAAATTGCATATTTATTTTTAGACATGTTAAGAGTAAAGAAGCAGATTGATACAGCTAAAAATATTACTCTTTTAGAAGAATACAAAGGAGAAATGTTGAGATTACTTTTAGAAAAACCAATAGCATGGGAGTATAAGATTTTTGGACAAGCTTATGAAGAAGGACTAAAAAAATTGCAGAATTTAAAGAGAGACTATAAATATGGAATTTCTATACAAAGAAGTAAGCGATTAGCTGACTTTCAGGAAATAGTAAACTGGATTTTAGAAAAAACAAATGACTTTAGTGTTATTGCTGATAATTTAGGAAATTTAATAAACGAAAATCTTCCAGAGGCTTTAGGAAAGCCAGGAGAACCAGCAGATATAGAATATGTGATATATGTTGCAAATAAAATTGTTGAGTTATATGAAAAAATATTAAATATAGGATTAGAAGTCAAAAATTTAGCAGTAGACGATGAATTTAAAAATCTAGTTAAATTTCCATTAGAAATATGTGATTCTATATTAGAAGATATTGAAAGCTATTGTAAAATGTATCAATATACAATGAAAACAATTAAAAAAGATGAAAAAAGGATGATTAAATTAACATTTGATATGAGAATGCCAAATTTAACAGAATTTTATGAAGAATTAGATAAAGTAAAAAGTCTATACGGATTAGATTAAAAATAAAATATAGGAGGAAACAAAGTGAGTAGATGTAGATTAATTGTTTTTTCAGATATACATTATTTAGATGAAAGACCAGATAAATTAGACTTTAATTTAAGTAGAAAATTAACACAATATTCTGTGGAAATAATAGAAAAGTTAATAAATATAATAAACGAAAAAAAGGCAGATGTAAGTATTTGTCTAGGAGATTTAATTGAAGATACATTTAACCATGATAAAGACATTATGAATTATACTTATATTTGGAATATATTAAAAAAAATTAACATTCCATTTTACTCTGTAATTGGAAATCATGATTTACGAACTATGGACTCAAGGAAAGAAATTGAAGAGATTATGGAATATAAAAATGCAACATTCTCGTTTGATTTAAATGGTTACCATTTTATTATATTAACAACTGATATTAGGGAAGATTTAGGTGAAGATGATGGTGGAATATATAAAGCACAATGTATGTCAGAAAAAGAAATTGATTGGTTAAAAGAAGATTTAGTAAAAAATAGATTACCATGTATAATTTTTACTCATTTTGCCCTAGCAGAAGATAAACAAATAGGTAACTATTGGTTTGAAAAAATCCGGAAGATGGATTGATGAATAACAGGCAAGATGTAAAGGAAATAATTAAGTCAGATGATAATGTAATAGCAGTATTTAGTGGACACCAACATTGGACTAAACAACTTAAAGAAGATGGAAAGAACTATTATGTAGTAGGTTCATTAACAGATAATATAGACATGTTAGGCATTCCAGATGGTATATATTTAGAAGTTGAACTAACAGATAGAAATGTAAAAATAATAGAAAAACATATAAAAGTGGAGGATAAAAATGCTACAAGAAATAATAA
>CALXQV010000033.1 GCA_944390535.1 uncultured Clostridia bacterium
AAAAAAAAATTATTATTAAAATATCAAACTATTTCTAGTTTTTTGTATGCATTACAATATACTTTTTTGGGTGCTTATACTGGTAGTTTAATGAACTTAACTTGTATGGCAAGAAATTTTATTTTTAATAAATATAATAATAAAGTTCCTATTTATTGGTTAATAATAATAGTTCTCTTAATGATAACATTTTCATTAATAACATATGTTGGTATAATAAGTTTATTACCTATGTTTGCAGTTGTTCTATATAGTATTGCTGTATGGCATGGTAATTTAAAGTTAATTAGATATACTGAAGTTTTTTCTTGTAGTCTTTTTATCGTATATAATATTAAAGTACTAGCTATTACTGGACTTATTGCAACAATAATTGAATTAATAGCAGCTCTAATTGCAATATATAGATTTGATATAAAAAAACCAAAACAATAATAGACAATGTTAGAAAATATTAAGTAATTGTTGTGTTTTGCATAGTAAAGTAGCTTAATTTAAGCATATAATTTAAGAGCAATTAGTTTCAACTATTTGCTCTTAAATTATTACTATTCAGTTATTGAACTATCTGATGTATCAGGTTTTACTATATCACTATCTTTTACAATGTTAAATTTGTATTCATAGTCAACTACAATATCATTTTGTCTAGTTATTTCTTTATTGGATTTTTCTATATTTCTAACAGCTAATCCGGTTTCTTTATCGATATATCTTTCATAATTCTTTCCTTTTATAACATAACATTCTTTACCATTACAATAAGTAGAATCAATTCCTGTTATTAAAGCATATTGAAGATTTGCAAAAATTCCATCTGATACATAAGTTACAGGTAATATATGTCCGCCTGCCATTGTTTCTGAATTTAGTATGTGTTTTTTTCCATCTGACTCTGTTATAAATAGCTGTTCTTCACCTTTCTTATAATAACTTATTTTTTGAATATTATTGCCATTAACGACTCTAGTATGTGTTGTTAAATAATCTTCTCCTTTATTATAACTTTCTGTTATAGTTAAAGTATCTCCTTGATATGAATATAATCTCACGTAGTAGTTATCATTCATTTGATTTTCTACTGCTTTTTTAGAAAGTGAAGCCATTATAAAGGTTCTTCTTCCTACAAGTATTACATATAATATTATTATGATTAGTAATGCATATTTTAGAGTTTTTAGTTTTTTACTGTATTTTTTCATATATTTTACTTCTCTATTATCCTTTTGAGTAGTACTTACAGGAATTTCTTTTTTCATGTTTTCTAATACTGTTTTGCATTCGCTACAGTTTCTTAAATGTTCTTCAATGAAGTTATTAGTTTCTTCATTTGTCAAATTTTCGATGTAAATTGGTAATAAATCTTGAACAATTTTACAATCTCTTTTCTCTTTCATATTAATCAACCTCCTTTAATTGATTTTTAGCACGATAAAATGTTATTCTAGCCCAATTTTCTGTTCTGTTCAAAATAATTCCTATTTCTCTAAAACTTAATTCTCCTGTTAGTCGCAAATATAATACTTCTCTTGCTTTTTCATCTAGACATTGCATTTTTTTGTATAATAAAATTTTTTCATCATTTAAAATAATTTGTTCTTCTAATGTATTTATTGCTTGTACATTTAATAGGTCTTCCTCTTTTGTATTTACAAACTTTTTATTTTTTCTACAATAATCATACCAAAGATTTTTAGCAATTTGACATAACCATACTGACATTTTACATTCGCCCTTATACGTATCAATTTTCTTTACAGCTTTATAAAAAGTTTCTTGAGTAAGTTCTTCGGAAATATCACTATTATGAGTTAAACAGAATAAGTATTTATTTACTGTTTCAAAATATTCTTTATATATTTTTTCAATATCCTGCATAACTTTTATCCTCCTTTACATATATGACGTATGAGATTTGATTTCGTTACAGAATTTTTTTAATTAAGATAGATAAAATTAACTAATTATTTTTTCTATCTTTAATATTTCTATCTTTAATTATACACCAGCACGAAATCATTTTTATAAAATTTCTTATTATCATAGGTAACTAAACATTTTTTTCTATTGATATAACCTATTGTTACAGGGGTATTTTTCCGTGCGAAATGAAAAATTAATTAATAATGATAAATATTTTTGAATAAAAATAAAAAAAGCTGAAATTGGTTAAAATTTCAACTTTATGGTGCCAACGAAGTAGTTATCTACAACTTTTTGGCTCTCATAACGATTGATATAAAAA
Organism: uncultured Clostridia bacterium; assembly: GCA_944390535.1. Classification (GTDB taxonomy): domain Bacteria; phylum Bacillota; class Clostridia; order TANB77; family CAG-508; genus CAG-269. The sequence goes on from CALXQV010000033.1 coordinate 2,246, forward strand.
TCAATCAATTTATTAAAGTATATCATATTTTTTATAAATTACAATAAAACCACTATAAATTTTTAGTAATTTTCTGTAATTTAATATTCCAATATATAAAAAGAAAACTCTCTCATTTCTGAGAGAGAAAAGATATTTCTTTATTCGTTTAGAGGTTACTCTACTTCGAGTTCCTCTACACTGAACACCAACATATTTACTAATTGTCCTATCTCTTCTTTACTCTTGCCCTGAAATGTCGCCTCCAAAGTTTCCAGAATTCTCATTCCATAGAATTCTTTTGATTCTTTCATACAAGTAACTTTTTCTGCAATTTCTTCATAATTTGCATAAGTATACAAGTCTCTCTCCAACAGCTCTGCTCTTGAAATCATTGTGGGCATTCCTTTAATTGTTGGCATTTTTAGCATAATTTTTCCTCCTTGGGTAATTACCCTTAATAAAATTTGTCTATAGCTACTGATGCAACGGAGTTACAAAATGTTTCATCAATTATAATTATAGCACATTTACATAAAAATGTCAAAAAAAATATTTTTCTAATATAGATTATTTACTAAATACAAAGCAACTTTATTTCTTTCGTCTTGTTCCATCTCCATTATTTTAGCCATAGTAAAATTTATAATAAAATACTTACTATGTCCAAAATTTATCAAAGTAGTTCTATATTCTTCATCAACTTCTTTTAGCATAGTATCAAATTTATCATACATTTCAGTCTTATTATATAAAATATTAGCCCAATCACTTTTAGATAAACATATTCCAAGTCTTAATTTATCTTTTATATTCATATCTTTTATTATATTTATTACATTATTAACTTTATTTTCTTCCATAGTTTTAGCTCCTTACTTTAATTCAAAATTATCTTTCTTTTTGCTTTTAGATTTTGCTATATCTTCTTTTGGTTTAATTTTTCTAGCAATATTATTTGCAATTTCATTTTCATCATCTGTAAATATTCCGTTCCTATATAGGTCATCACTAACAATTTTATAATTTTCATCTTTATCATAACAAATTCTTTTATGAAAATGACTCATAAGGTTATGCCAAAAGCCTTTAAACTTGTGTAATTCTTGTTTTAGCTTTTCTTTTTCAGTTTGTAGTTTACCAATAATCTTGTCTTTAGTAGATAATTCATCTTTTAAACTATCTATTTTATTATCTTTTAGTTCTAATTGATATTTTAAAGAACGATTTTCTTGTCTTATTTCAAAAGAACTATGCTCAAAATCTTTAATCGCCATATTTAAGTCATTAACACTTCTAATAGTTTTAGTAGTATCTTTTACGTTATTTGTATAATCTTTTATTATTTGGACATCCTCGCTTGAAATAACCATATTATTTTTATTTAGTTTAGTAGGTTTTAGATTGTCTAATATTGTGTTTATATCTTTAGTTGTATTATCTAGTTTTTTAGTTTGATTATTTGCTTCAGCAAGTTTCTTTTCTTTCTGTTCTAGTTGCTTTTTTATTTGCCTATAATTTCCCATATCTTTAACATCTATATCTTGATTTCTACCTTTTTTCTTTTGTTTTAGTATTGATTTTTTTTCATAATGCTTATTATACGATTTTATACAACAAACTCTCATTTCATCTTGTATTCGCCCTAAAGACTCTTTTGTAAATACTTTTGATTTTGCAGGTTGCTTTCTCATACCTTTTTTATAATCATCTTTTACAGGAACACCAACTAAATGTAGATGTGGAGATAGTTCATCAAAATGTATTACTGCATTTGCAACTTTAAATTCTGGTACAATTCTCATTAAGTCGTTTACTTGTTCATTGAAAACATATCTCATATTCATTCTATAATCTAAACTTTTATCATTCCAAAAATCCATATCTCCAAGCTCTATTATTAGTTCACAAGCCAAGTCTTTCTGTTTATCCTGTGATATATGCTTGAAATAGTTGTCAATTTTTCTATCTTCACGAGTTTGTTTATTGTTATATTCAATTCTTGCTTGTTCAAATTCTTGTAAATATAGGTCTTGAACATCTTGATATAAGTTATCTGTTCCATATAAAATATAGATATTATCTTTGTTATTATCATAATCTCTTAAATTGTGTTTATTCACTTTAGATAGTTGTGTTGCATTTTGTATTCCATTGTTTGCAAATGATGTTTCTCCAGATGGATTGTTCTTTGCTGTTTGTTTTGCTTTTACCGTTTTATTTTTATCACTACCCAAGTGAATAGAATATGCTAATTCTTCGCTCATCTTTTTCCTCCTTTAGAAATTTCTTCGTAGCATAGGAATTTAACTTTAGTCAATATTCCTAACCCCCTATATGTTTTGACATTCTATCAAAACATGGGGGCTCTGCGAGGCAATAAATTTTCTCCCATAAGGGACAAAATTTATTCAAATTAACTATCGCCACTTTCATTTTTATTTCATAAAAACAAAACGTGCCACGTTAATTTGTTTCTTGTGCATTTTCTTCGCAGAACTTTACTGGCTTTACACCTACTGAAATAGGTTTAGGCTCTTTTATATAAATTACACTATCATTACTTTCATCTGGTATATATTCAAATGCAGTATTTATTTCTTGCATTTGAAATTTATCTTCTTCACGAATATAAATTATTCCAAATTCATAGGTTTCCATTTTATTATCTGGGTCTAACTTATAGTAATCTTTTAAATGAAATACTCTAACAATAGCACTATTATCTTCAGTAAAGTTAAAATAAAATACTTGCTTGTCTAAATAATAGGTTGCTTCTGTATATCCAACATCGTAGTATTGTCTTAATCTCATTATAATTTCTCCAAATTCTTCTTCTGATAAATAATTACTAAATCTTATATTACCTAATACATTACCAAATATAGCTGGTTTAGTAGTATCCATATATCCTTTATCAAATGATTCTTGGCGAGGCTTACTTATTGACTCTCTTATGTTTATTTGTTTGACAATAACTTCATTTCCTATAAGTTCTAATTCAATATCATCAACATATTTCATTACAAGTTCAGCTTGTTCTTTCCTAGTATAATCTTTCCATGTTTTTGTTCTTTCTTGATACTCTTTGTTTAGTTTTAGTTTGTTAATATAGTCAATATCTCTCTTTAATAAAATGTCTTTTGGTGTAAATCTTAAATCTTCTACACAATCAGTAGTATCTAATTTACTTTCTAGTTCACTAATTACTTTTTCTACTATTTTCTTTTCTTCGTTATATTCTTTTAATTCAAATACTCCATTGATATATGCTTTTTTAATTCTTTCTAATTTGTTCTTTTGAGTGTTTATCTCTTTTTCTAATTGTTCTCTAGGCTCATCAAATTTTTGCTTTATCATAGGCAAGAAGAATTGATTAACAACAGAATCATATTGTACTAATTCATCTATAAACTGGTTAAAGTAGTCATTTATAACCTTTTCTTTAAATTCAATCTTGCAATCATTACAATAATAGTAGAAGTAGCTATTTCCATTTTTCTTTGTAGTAGCTTTTCCGCCTAATATTCTGCCACATTTTGGACACTTTAACTTTTGTAAATATAAATAAGTTAGTGTTCGTTTATAACTTCTTGAGTTTTTCTTTTTCTGCACTTGACAATCTTCCCACATTTCTTTAGAAATAATAGGCTCTACAACATCTTCATAATAAGTTGGGTGTTTAGTATTCTTTCCATGAACAAAATCCCCTTTATATATTTCATTTTCTAATATACCAACAATAGTTGAATCTCGCCAATTTTCCTTTTCTAATACTTTTTCCTCATTTAACACATTACTTATCTTTTTATAAGATAAACCATTGTAATACATATCAAATATTCTAATTACAATATCTTTGGTAGTGTAATCAATTACTAACTTTTTATTTTCACGTTTATATCCAAGTGGTGCAACGTGAGGAATATGTCCTTGTTTTATTGCTCCTGCTAAACCTATTTTAGTTCTTTCGCTAGTTCTCTCAATTTCGTTTTGGCTAACACTCATTAAAAGTCTTGAAATCATTTTACCATTTGCACTGGTAGTATTTATTTCATCATTTACACAATCCAAGTAAGCTTCATTTTCATCTAAAAATGTCATTAAATTTTCCCAATCATAAATACTTCTTGTTATTCTATCTAGCTTTAGAGAAACAATAGTATTTATCTTTTTAGCCTTTATATCACTTTTTAATCTTTCAAAATCTGGTCTATAATTACCAGTTTTTGCACTTATTCCAGCGTCCTCATAATAATCTACTATCTCATAACCTTTAAACTTACAAAAACTCTCTAATCTTTCTTTTTGCTCTGGCAAACTAAATCCGTTCTTTTGCTTGTTCATCTGTTGAAACTCTCATATACAATCCACATTTTTTCTTTTCTTCTTTCAATTTACTTAAACCTCCTTATAAAACAAAAAGAGACATCAAAGTATACACGAGTACCCTTGACATCTCTTAAATCCATTTATCATAAACTAAAATACAATAATGCAATATAATATAATTTTTTCAAAGTACTCATATATCTATATAATTTTTGCCGAACTGATATAGATATTTTATTGAGTACTATTATACCACGATTTTTAGAAATGTCAAATATTTACATTTATATGCAGCGATGAAGAGTAAATTTTTTATTTTTTTAGTAAATATTTATAACTTGCTCTATTTGTAGAACTTTCAGTAATATTTCTAAATATTACCAGTCATTAACACATAACACCCCTTACCCCAAAAAATTATTTTTTTTTGAGATTTCTATTGATTTATTTTATTTTTGTTATATACTTAATTTAAGTTCAAATCTTAACTGTATTTTATTATATTCAGTTAGATTTGTTATAGTTTGAGTAAGTGCTTGGGTCAATATGGCACTTACTTCTTTTATGCTCATTTTTAAATCAATTATATAACTTAACCCTTTTTCTAATAACTGTCTTATCGTATGTGCAAACTGGATAAAGAAGTAGTGTGCCTTGATTGCATTATAATTATGTGAGTATTTATGCTCTATATCAAATGTTCCATTCTTTTGAATATTAAATCCTTCATTTTCTATTCTCCATCTTTGCCTTCCTAAATATATTAGTTCTTTACTGTTTCTTTCTGTTATTTCAAAAGAAACTATCCACATGTTTTCTTTGCCTTCTTCGTAATATTTTATTACATTTGCTCGTTTTTCTCTTTTCACTTCATAATATTCTACCTTATTCCAATACTTTATATTGCTTTCTTTTTCTGCCTGTTCTAATCCTTCTATTTCTTCTCCGTAGTGCTTTTAATCTATTTTTCTTAAACCTTAATACATACTCCCACTTATTTTCTTTACATTTATTCATTACTGGCTCACAAGCATACAATGCATCACCTGATATGATTATCGGTAGTTTAGGATATTCTTTTTTTATTCTTTCAGCCATTCTATAAAATGCCCTCATTTCACAATCTTGTTTCTCTACATTTTCATCTTCATTTTCTATAAATTCACTATCTATACTTATTACTATTTCTCCTACGACTAACTTTGCTTCCAATACATAATGATAGTATATTGTATATTCGTTTTCTTCTCCTTTGTTATAAACTCTTTTTTAACAATGCTTACAATGCCTTTTCTTAAATGTCATCATATATGTTCCATCTACTACTACTTGAAAATATTTTTCTTTAAATCTATATTTATCAAACATTTTACTTCTTATTAGTCTGTTTACCATATATTTCTGTTTTTTTCTTAATTCGTTTATATTAAGTTTTTCAAATATATTATTTATTGTATCATAATGTGGAATTTCCTCTAAATCTATTCCCAATAGAGCATTAATGTTTTTTATTGTTTCTTCTGTATTTAATTTTTCTGTTGTTTCTCTCATACTTTTCATTCCACACAAAAGTCCTAAAAGTCTTGTCACAGTTATTACTGACATTTGATATTCTACATAGCTTTGATGTCTTGTATCTGTTAATTCATTTAATTTTTGTGTTAATTTTGGGAAATATTGTTTTATAATTCTTACTACATCTACAAATATATTTATCTCCTTTTTTATTTTTCTTTTTTCTCTTCTGTTCATAACAAAAATCCCTCCTTTGTGATAAAATTCTTTTTTTATATTTTATCATAAATGAGATATTTATTTGACAAACTGAGTTTTATCCATTATTTTATTGCGAAAAATTTTTATTCCTCATTACTGATTTATATGTTTTTCAAATAATCTTCTAACTCTGATAATTTAATCTTTTTAGTTAAGTTAGAAATATAGACATCATTTGAATAATTAAAAACTAAAAAAGTAATATTCTTAATTATCACTCTATGTGGCTCAATATATGTAAGATTAGTTCTCTCTAATTTCCTAATGCTACCATTTATAAAAGTAGGGCTAACTTTAGAGAACTCACATATAAACTCAAGTCGTTGTTTTAGACATTCCTCAAATTCTAGTTCTTGCTTAATTATCTTCATTTAAAACACCATCCCTTCTTTTTGGATGATATTTTTGCAACAAAAAAATACCATCCTTTTTCAGAATGATATTTGTATCTACTGTTCATAAAAGTTCGAACAGATACGTCGTTGGAGCAGGTAGTGGGAATCGAACCCACGTCATCAGCTTGGAAGGCTGAGGTTCTACCATTGAACTACACCTGCATTGCTCTTAACAATTATAAATTATACTGTTTTTTATTCGCTTTGTCAATACTTTTATAAAATTTTGTTATACAACAATGAAAATTTCTTTTCAGATTGGAATTTTAATATTTTAATTTTATTTATATAGCCAATATAAGTATTATGCATAATAATTGTTATTACTCTCTTTTTATAATCTTGTCTCATTTAAATCATTTCTTTTGTTGCAAATCCACTACGCATATTTACTTTTTCTAAAAAAACGATACCATTTAAGTGGTCACATTCATGTTGAATATCCCTTGCTGTAAAACCATGAACTTGTCTAATTATTTTTTTCTCCTTTTTCATTATAATAAGTAACTTCTATATCATGATATCTCTCTACCTTCCCTCTAATGGATGGTACACTTAAACAACCTTCATATTCTATATACGTTTCCTCTGATAAATTTCTCCAAACAGGATTTATCATAACTGTTGTTGGAATATCTTCACAATCTAGATAGGTACACTTATCTTTATCCACTTGTATAATGATAATTCTTTTATTGACTCCTATTTGTGGAGCTGCTATTCCAAATCCTCCTGTAAAATTTAAGGTTTCTTTCATATCCTCTATGATTTCTATTATTGATTTGTCTATATGATGTATATTTACTTCTTCACACACGGTTGTTAAAATAGGGTCTCCAACTTGTCTTACTTGTAATACTCTTCCCATAAAATTCCTCCTATTTTGATTATCTTATAACTCTATAAAGAACTCAATATATTCATTATCATTTTTAACATAAATCTTTCCTTCATGCAACTCTATAATTTGTTTGGTTATGGCAAGTCCCAATCCTGCTCCACCTGTAGTACTTGTTCTTGCATCATCTCCTCTATAAAATTTTTCAAACAATTTGTCCAATTTATATGGAGGAATTTTATCTCCTTTATTTCTAAATACAATTGATATTTTTTCTCCTTTTTGTTCTAACTGTATTTGTATTGTTGTATTTTCATAACTATAATTAATCGCATTTTTCAATAGATTATCAAATGCCCTTGCAAGTTTATCTCCATCTCCTACATACATTACTTTATCTACTGATTGTAAATCACATCTTAGATTTCTTTTTTCAAGCATTGGATAGCACTCATCAATAACTTGTTTTAACAGATATACTAGATTCATTTCTTGTTTATTAATCGGCATTTTTTGTAAATTATATCTTGTAATGTCAAAAAATTGATTGGTTAATTCTTCTACTCTTAGGGATTTTTCTAATGCTATTTTAATATATTTTTCTTGTAACTCTTTTGATATTTGTTTTTCATCTTTTAATAATGTTAAATATCCTATAATGGAAGTTAATGGTGTTTTTAAGTCATGTGCCATATAAACAATTAAATCATTTTTCTTTTGCTCTGCTTCTCTTTCATTCTTCTTGGTCATTATATAATCATACTTAATTTCATTTATTTTGTCAGAAAATTCATTCATTTCATTTGGTAATTTGATTCTTTCTCCCTCTTCTTTTAATATTAAATCTAATGCATTGTATACTTCTTGCGTAGCATTTACATATTTTGAAATAAATCGATATATTACAACAGCCATGACAACACCAATATATATGCACTCAACGATATATCTATTGTTTACAATCCAATAATATGCATCATAATTAAATGTCTCTACTGCAATAGATATTGCATTTTCAAAGAATAAAGCAATTACAAAATATATAAGTATAGAAATGATATATGCACCAATCATATTAAGTGCTAAAGACATACTTAATCTAATCTTTTTTTTGGTTAATTCATTCATTTTCAATTTTGTACCCCACTCCCCACACTGTTTTTATAAATTTGGGATGTTTTGTATCCTCATTTAATTTTTCTCTTATCCTTCTAATATGTACCATAATTGTATTGTTGCTATCTAAATACTTTTCTTTCCATACCTTTTCAAATAACTCTTCTGATGGAATAACTTTTCCCCTATTTTCTGCTAAGTATAACAATATTTCGAATTCTATTGGTGTAAATTCCACCTTTTTTTCATATAATGAACACTCATGTTTATCTTTATCTATGACCAATCCACCAAATTCAATAATATCACTTGATTTATTTTCTCCATTATACAATGTGTATCTTCTTAGTGCTGATTTTACTCTTGCTACTAATTCTAATGGATTAAAGGGCTTTGTAATATAATCATCTGCACCTAGTGTTAATCCTTTTATCTTGTCATTATCTTCTATTTTAGCAGTTAGCATAATAATTGGAAATTTTAGTCCTTTTTTTCGAATATATTTGCAAATTTCAAATCCATCTTTTCCTTCTATCATAACATCTAATATGGCTGCATCTATTTTTTTGCTATCAATGCATTTTATCGCTTCTTCTGATTTATAAAATTTATAAATTTGATAGTTTTCATTTTCTAAATACACTTCTACTAAATCAGCAATTTCCTTTTCGTCATCTAATACTAAAATATTCATATGATTTCTCCCTTCTATCATTTAAATTATAGCATATCTTTACCTGTTTTTACTGTTTTTTTGGAAAAGTAAGAAAAAGTTAAGAATTTGTTAATGCTTCCTTAAAGTTCTTTTTGTAACAATTTTATAAAATATGTATAAAAGAAAAACAATCATCTTATTAGATAGAAAGAAGGATATCATATGAAAAAAAATAAACATAGAAAATTAAATAAAAAAAGATTATTTTTATCTTTACTCCTATTATGTATGATTCTTTACTTATATATAAACTCTCACCATGCTCCTGCTGAAAACACCAATTTTATTTCTTCATTAGAAAACAATTCAGAATATGATATGATTAAGCAAGATACAAATCAGCATTATGCTGGAATAGGTCAAGAAAAAGTTAAACAGAAAGATGGATATTTTACTACTTTTACCACAGAAAAAAATCATCAAAAAACATATCTAGAATATAAACAAAATGGGGATGCTTCTTGGAGTAATCATTCTTATTGGGGCGATACTATGGCTGAAAACGGCTGTGGTATAACAGTTTTATCTATTATTTTAAGTGGCTACCACAAAAATTTTACCCCAGAAGATTTAAGAAATAAATATTATCCTGTGATGGATTATGAAGAGTTTCCTTCTGAATTATCTTCGACTTTCGGGATTAGAAACTCTGGTTTCTACTATGATTCTGAACATTTATCAAATACGTCTATCGAAGAACATTTACTAACCAATAGACCAATCATTGTTTGTGTTTGGAACCAACCTCACGATAACCGTTGGACTACTGCTTCTCATTATATGGCTCTTCTTGCTACTGATGGAAATGGGATGGTTTATGTTTCTAATCCTAATGGACTAGAAAATGATAGCAAAAGTTCTGGTTGGTATGATATTAATGAAGTTACTCCTTATCTTGCCAAAGTTATTTATATTGAAGAATATTAAACCTATATTTTTTCTTTAAAACTTCTTGTATTGTTGACAATATTCTATGAAATGATAAAATATTCTTGAAATATATTTAATACGAGGAGAAATACATGTATTATACATATATGCTACGATGTTCAGATAATTCAATTTATACTGGTATGACTAATGATTTAGAAAAACGATTCTATGAACATTTGTCAAAAAGCAAATTGGGTGCAAAATATACCAAATCACATAGTGTTATTAAATTAGAAATTGCTTGGACAAGTAAAGAAAAGTCTTTGTCCTGCAAGTTGGAATATCAAATTAAAACACTCTCTAAACCACAAAAAGAAGCTTTGATTTCTGACAAAAGACTTTCCAATTATTTTAGTGGTAAACTTGATTGCAGAAGATACCGATGTATAAAGATATAAAGAATATTAACCAAAATTTATTGATTAATACTCTTTCAAAGTTTTGCAATTTTCTTACGTTTCCTCAAAATCGCTATCGTATGGTCTAGGTGAGGAAGATTTGATTTTGAAATCACCTATTTTCTAACACTTCTACATTTTTTAGATGTAGTTTGAATACAGTTATTTCGTACATAGATATGATAATAAAACTAATAACCCAAAGGTCCCCAAAATTCCTAATACTTTCCATAGAAAATTGGACATTATATTGACAAAGACTTGTTTCCAAAATCCATCTTTAGACTTTTCTTTAACTTCTAATTTTATATCTGCATTTTCTATAAAATTTGAATGTTTTATTTTATTATTATTTCCTATCTTTATCCCCATTGCTTTTTTCCTCCTAATTTTAGATTGTTTTTTAGTTATCAGTATCTCTAATGATAACTGAATTATCTTCATCTATGATAATGTTTAATATCCAAATTTCTCCATTCTTTGTTTTTCTTTGGTAGATAATTCTTTCAGCCACTCAGCTAATCCATTACTATCAGTATTTCTCAAAAATTCAAAATATTTTACCCTATCCTCTTTCGCTATAACAACAGGTGGCAAGTCATTTTTTAACAATTCATAATTTACAAGTAATCTACCTATTCTTCCATTTCCATCTTCAAAAGGATGTATTTTTTCAAAATCAATATGATATTTAGCAACTTTAGTCAATATATCTTGTTCATCATGATTATAATTATATATATAATACATCATTAAATTTGGCACTTTTTCAGGCTCTGGTGGAATATGTTCACTACCTTGTATAAATACTTGTACAGTTCTATAACTTTCAGTATCTTTAATATCTCTATTTATTGTTTCATTCAATTTTTTAATAAATCTTTCATCAAATTTTTCATTATTTTGTAAATTTTTAAAAACTAATTCTAATGCTTTTTTATGATTGATAGCCTCATATATTTCCCTTGGTTCTTTTCCTTCGATTTTAAAGCTATTATCGTTGTAAAGAATAGCATATGTTTCAGCATAAGTAAGGCTACTTCCTTCAATAGCATTTGAATGATATGTGCTTCTAGTGATTAAATCTTCCAAATAATTTTTATTATTTAAAATAAATTCTAAAATAGTCATATATTTTCCTTCTTTCAACATCTTTATATATTTTAAAAAAGAGTATCAACCAAACCTTTTTGATTAATACTCTTATGTATTATTTATTCAATTGGTCGAGGTGGTAGCTTTTTCAAGCTACCACAACCCCTTTATTTATCAATGTTTCTAGATACTTATTGTATTTTAAAACATTTTTTTAAAACTCTTATTTTAGTATTAATCTAAAATTTATGTTACTAATTTCAATGTGCTTTATGCTCTTTCTCTTTTTAAATAATCAATTACTTTTTGAGTTTCTTTTTGTTTGTAATAATTGTAAATATCTCCATAAGTATTTATTGTAGTTTCTATATTGGCATGTCCCATTAATTTTTGCAATACTGGTAAATC
>CALXQV010000034.1 GCA_944390535.1 uncultured Clostridia bacterium
ATAATATAATCTGTTCCTTCATATTTTACTTCTGTTCCAGAATATTTACTAACAATAACATTATCACCTTTTTTTACTAGCATTGTTTCTGGTTTTCCATCTATCATTTCACCAGGTCCTACTTCTACAACTTCTGCTACTTGTGGTTTTTCTTGAGCAGCTTGTGCTAGTATAATTCCACTTTTTGTTGTTTCTTCGCCTTCTTTCATTTTTATTAATACTCTACTTCCTAATGGTTTAATCATTTCAATTACCTCCTTTGAATTTAGCACTCTTTCTTTGTGACTGCTAATACTGTATACCCATTTGTATTAAATGTCAATACTATTTTTTGATTTTTCACATAAAGTTCACACATTTATTGTATTCCTTTATTTTTCAATATATTCCTACATTAAATTTATATTTTGTTTTTACATACTATCTCTATTCCTTATAAATATCATGTGAATTTCCTGTAAGGACTATAAAACTATTTCTCCTATGAATTAAAAGAGTCTCATGATGACTCTTTTAATTTACCTAAAAAATATGTTTAAACCTTTTGAACTTTAAAGACTGTCCCTTAAGTTCATTATTTCTGCACAACCACTTTTTCATCTTTAATTCCAATTTTATTCACTTTATCCTTTTTCAGTTTACCATCTAATATTTCCTCTGCTAAACTATCCTCTAATATATTTTGAATCGTTCTTCTTAAAGGTCTTGCACCAAAATTTTTATCAATTCCTTTACTTGCAATTAGTTTCTTAACAGATGGTTCTAATTCGATTTCTATTTTCTGGTCTTTTAATCTACCAACTACTTCTTTTAGCATGATATCAATAATTTTATCAATTTCTTCATCTGTTAATTTATGGAATACAATAATTTCATCAATACGATTAATAAATTCTGGTCTTAATTCTTTTTTTAGTGCTTCCATTACTTCTTTTTTAGTTTGTTCATATTCTTTTTGGGCTTTTTCGTTTTCTTTATCTTTGTCTGTATTTATTGTATTTGCTGAAAAACCTAAAGATTTTTTATCTGTAATCAATCTTGCTCCTATATTAGAAGTCATAATAATTACGGTATTTTTAAAGTTGACAGTTCTTCCTTGACTATCTGTCAGTCTACCATCTTCTAATATTTGAAGTAACATATTCATGACATCTGGATGTGCTTTTTCAATTTCATCAAATAAAATAACAGAATATGGTTTTCTTCTTATTTTCTCTGTTAATTGTCCCCCTTCATCAAATCCTACATATCCTGGAGGTGAACCAATTAATTTTGATACAGAATGTGGTTCCATATATTCAGACATGTCAATTCTTATCATAGCATTTTCATCACCAAATAAACATTCTGCTAATGCCTTTGATAATTCTGTTTTACCAACACCTGTTGGTCCTAGGAATAGAAAAGAACCAATTGGTCTTTTGGGATCTTTTAAACCTACTCTTCCTCTTCTGATTGCTTTTGCTACTGCTTCTACTGCTTCATTTTGCCCAATCACTCTTTCATGTAAGTTTTCTTCTAGATGTTTTAATCTTTCATTTTCATCCTCTGTGATTTTTTTGGCTGGTATTCCTGTCCAGCTAGCAATCACTTCTGCAATATTTTCCTCTGTAATGTCTGTCACAGATTTGTTATTTTTATTTTTCCATTTATTTTGTTCTTTTTCATATTTTGCTTTTAATTCTCTTTCTTTATCTCTTAAACCTGCTGCTTTTTCAAATTTCTGAATTTTAACTGCTTCTTCCTTATCTTTTGTTACATTCGCAAGTTCTTCTTCTAATTCTTTTAAAGAATCTGGCTCTGTATATGTTTTTAATCTAGCCCTTGAAGCTGCTTCATCTACCAAATCAATTGCTTTATCTGGCAAATATCTATCATTGATATATCTAACAGATAATTTGACTGCTGCATCAATCGCTTCATCTGTTATTTTGACATTATGATGTGCTTCATATTTATCCTTAATTCCTTTTAAAATCGTAATGGTATCTTTTTCAGATGGCTCATTAACTGTTACTGGACTAAATCTTCTCTCTAAAGCAGAATCCTTTTCAATAAATTTCCTATATTCATTTAATGTTGTTGCTCCTACTAATTGGATTTCTCCTCTTGCCAGCAATGGTTTTAAGATATTGGCTGCATCAATCGCCCCTTCTGCTGAACCTGCCCCCACAATGGTATGAATTTCATCAATAAATAAAATGACATCTCCTGCCTTTTTTACTTCATTTAAAGCTTTTTTGATTCTTTCTTCAAAATCTCCCCTATATTTTGCTCCTGCTACCATACTAGAAATATCTACGGTTACTACTCTTTTATTTTTTAAAATTTCTGGAACATCTCCTGAAACAATTTTCTGTGCTAATCCTTCTACAACTGCTGTTTTACCAACACCTGGTTCACCAATTAGACATGGATTATTTTTGGTTCTTCTTGATAAAATTTGAATAACCCTTTCAATCTCTTCTTTTCTTCCTATAATTGGATCTAATTTTCCTGATTTTGCTTTTTCAGTTAAATCTTCTCCAAATTGATTTAATGTTGGTGTTTGGTTATAGCTACCAGATTTTCTTCTTCCATTTTTAGAATCACTTTCTCCTGCTAAATCTTCCCCTTCATTAATGACTCTTATGATTTCTCCATATAGTTTTGGAATGTTAACATTTAATTCAATTAGGATTCTTGCTGCTACACTATCTCCTTCTCTTAATAGTCCTATTAAAAGATGTTCTGTTCCTATATAGTTATATCCTAGTTTTCTAGCCTCAATAAATGCATTTTCAATCACTCTTTTGGTTCTTGGGGTAAATCCTAATGTTTCATCAATTGGTTCATCTTTTCCCACCAATTCAATTGTGATATCTATCACATTTTCTGGTGTAATTTCTTGGTTTTCTAATACTTTAGATGCTACACCACTACCTTCTTTTGCTAAACCGTATAGTAAATGCTCTGTCCCAATATATCTATGTCCTAATTCTAATGCCATATCATTAGCAATTTCAATTGCTTTTTTTGCTCTACTTGTAAAGTTATATGTCATAATTATCACCTTACCTTTCTTTTATCTATAAAAATTTATGATACTTTAATCTTCATATTTTGCCTCAACTAGATGAATTATCTAAATGATTTTGCAATACCGCGTAAGCGACCAAACGAGCTAAAAGCGAGTGCAATTGGAGCAATCTTCTTTCACTTAAAATAAAATTTTGAATAGAATTAGCTTTATTTAAGACTAGACAAAATTTTATTTTTAAGTATAAGTGATTGCGACACACAAGGTATAAAAAATAATTTAGATAATTCATCTAGTTAATAAATCATTTAAATAATGAACTATCATATTATTGATTAATAACTTGTTTTATCATCTCTGCTCTTTTGATTTCTCTATCTAATCTTTCATACTGTTCTCCAAAATATTTTTGTAAATTACCTGGTCCAATGTATAAATATAATTTTTGAACCTGTAAATCTGATAATTCTTTTAAGATTCCTAAATCTACTCCCAGTTTTACTGTGGATAATAAGTTTTGCGCTTCTTCCATTGTGATTTTTTTACAATTTGTTAAAATTCCGTAGTTTCTATAAATGACATCTTCTATTTCAATTCCTTCATTTGCCAAGAATCTTCTAGCTTCTCTTTCTTGTTTAATAACTTTTTCTACAATAATTTTAATATTTTGTATAATTTCATTTTCTGTAATTCCTAATGTTTTCTTATTAGATATTTCATACATATCCCCTACAATATGGCCTTCCTCATCATATACACCTTTAATATGAATCCCAAAATTATTAATGGCTTCTAAGACTTTTTCTGTATTTCTTGTTTTCGCTAAAGCAGGTAAATGTAATTTTACAGAAGCTTTTAAACCTGTTCCAATATTATTAGGACAAGCAGTTAAATATCCATATTGTTTACTAACACAATATCCCAATATATCTTCTATCTTTTTGTCAATTTCAATTGCTAAATTTAATGTATTTTCTAATTCTAGCCCACTACTAAATATTTGTATTTTTAAATGGTCATCTTCTCCAACCATTATACAAATATTTTCTTCATCATTCACTAAAATTGCTCCCTTATTCCCTGATTCAAAAGCAAAATGGTAATTAACCAATCCTTTTTCTACTAGGCTTAATTTTGTAACATCATCCATATCTTCTAATTTTAAAAATCTTAATCCATACCCAATTTGATATATACTATTTTTTATTTTTGTTTCTAATTCTTCTAATTCTTTTACTGTTAAATGAAAGTTATATCCTTGTATATTTCTAGAAAATCGTATTCTCGTACTTGTTGCAATATCAGATTCTTTCCCACTTTGTAAATACCAGTTCATATTATCCCTCTTTTCTATTGATTATTTTCTTCTAATTTTTTGATTTGATCTCTTAATTTTGCTGCCTCTTCATATTTTTCCTCTTTAATTGCTTGCTTTAAATCTTCTTTTAAACCTTCTAGTTTTTCTTTTGGGGTTTTTTCTTTTTTGTCTTGTACTTTATTTCCTTTTCTTTCCTGTCTTTCTTCTATTTTCTTATCAATACGTTTTCCTATCCTTCCTACATGATGATTACTACTTTGGATTCTTCTGATAATTGGTGCCAATCTATCTTCAAAAACTTCATAGCAATTTGCACAGCCTACTTTCCCTGTATGTGCAATATCTTCAAAAGTATATCCGCAATTCTCACATTTTAGTGTTTTTAATTCATTAAACATTGGCATAAATTCTGCATTAGAAAAGTCTTCTATAAAGTCTCCGAAGAAACTTGAAAAATTAATTGGCATATCTAATCCCATTTCACCAATTCCTAATTTTTTGCTACACTCTTCACATAAATTTAATTCTCTTCTTACCCCGTTTATATTTTCTGAATATCTTACATTTGCCTCTCTTTTTTTACAATTATCACACAACATAATCATTCCTCCTTACTCTATATTTAATAACATATTTTTAAATATTTTTGCTCTTAATACATCTTTTATATCTTTTGCTAGCAATAATACATTATCACTTGTTGCTACTTTTAAGAGCTTTGCTTCTTCTTTGGTTATTAAATCATACGTTAGAAAGTCACTAATTAGTATATCGACATCTTTTGAAGTCATTTCTTCTCCAATGTTTTTGATAATGTGCATAAAATAATCTGATTTTGTATTATTTACTTTTTTTATTGTGATATGACCTCCACCACCTCTTTTGCTTTCTACATAATACCCTTGGGATGGTTTAAATCTTGTGGATATCACATAATTGATTTGTGATGGTACACAATTAAAATGTTCTGCTAATTCATTTCTTTGTATTTCTACTAATTGATTATCATCATCAAATAAATCTTTTATAAATTCTTCTATGATATCTGACATTCGCATTGTCTTCATCTCCTTTTTGACTTTGACTTTCTTTGACCTACATAATTATTATACCCCTTTTATATATTTTTTCAACTTTATTTTTTTCTAATTTCTTTACTTTTTCCAACAAATTCTTTCATTTTTAATAAATTTTATATGTTTTTATGCTTTTTTCTTTCTATTTTTCATTTTTTCTGTTGTTTTTGTTTTTTTCTCCTTTTGTCATTTGATTCAATTCTTCTGCTCTTTCTTTTTGGTTTGGCAATGAAATCCATGCGAAATAAGATGAAATAAATTCTCCATATTTTGTACTATCTTCTCCTACTTCGTATTTTTCTTCTAGACCTTTATTGACTCTTTTTTCAAAGTCTTCATTATTTTTTTTTTCTATATGATTAGAATTATCAATCCCCATAAAAAAATGCACTTCCTTTCTTTATCTATTTTAGGTATGTGCATTTTTTTCTTTTTTATTCACTTAAATGATATTTTGTTATTATAAAATTCAAGTTTTTATTAAACACGCTTTTGAAGATAACTATATATTTTGAGCCAATATTTTTTTCTCTAAATAATGTTGCGCTGTTTCAATTTTATATAATCTTGCTTCATAAGATTCATGTGCTAATTTATTGCTTAAAATTTCTTCTTCTAGCTTGCTTTCTATCTTTTTAAATCTTTTATCTAGATAAGTTATTAAGTTATGAAATTCTTTTGCAATTTCTTTGCTTTGTTTACTTATCGCTTCTTCAATTTTTTTATCCATTGCTTTTAATAAACGTTCTTCTTGTTCTGCTAGTTTTTGATTAAGTCTTTCTTCTAGTGATGATAATTTTTGATCAAATTTTTCTTCTAATGATGATATTTTTTGATTAAATGTTTCTTCTAATGATGATATTTTTTGATCAAATTTTTCTTCTAATGATGATATTTTTTGATTAAATGTTTCTTCTAATGATGATATTTTTTGGTTAAATGTTTCTTCTAATGATGATATTTTTTGATTAAATGTTTCTTCTAATGATGATAATTTTTGATTGAATTTTTCTTCTTGTGCAAATAATTTCTGATCAAATCTTTCTTCTAATTCTGATAATTTTTTATCAAATTTTAGTTCTAAGCTATTTACTTTTTCCTCTATGGTATCTACTTTTGCTTCTAAGGTATCTACTTTCTTTTCTAGCATATCTACTTTTGTTTTTATTTCTCTTATCTCTTGTAAAATAAGTTCTAAAGTTTCCTGCATATTCCTCACCTCCTCGAATAAAATTATTTTAAATTGAAAATTTAAGATATAAAAAAATAGAACAAAAAATCTTAATTGAATAAAAAATTATGAACTGATTATATTATCTTCACTATAAAAAGTCAACAATATTTTCCATTTTTTTAATAAATTTTCACAGGAGATTTTATCCTGCATCCTATATGCTAATAATAGTAAAATCTAGCATATTTCTAAAATTCTATCAACTGAAAGGATTATTTATGGTTTTAAGAAATAACTTTATTGTATTAAAATTAAAACGAAATTTTATATCTCTTTTATTTTTGCTATTTACAATTTCTATATTAATATTTTCAACCGCAAACTTGACTGCTGTAAAATCTGGAATTAATCTTTGGGCTACTTCTGTTGTTCCTTCTTTATTTCCTTTTTTTGTTGCGACAGAACTCCTTATGCATACGAATATTATCTATCATATTGGTAATATGTTAAATCAATTTATGAAACCTTTATTTAATATTCGAGGTGAAGGTGCCTTTGCCTTTATTATGGGGATTATTAGTGGATATCCTATTGGTGCAAAAATCGCTACCAATTTTAGAAAAGAACAAATTTGTTCAAAAGAAGAATGTGAAAGGCTTTTAAGTTTTACGAATAATTCTGGTCCTTTATTTATTATTGGTTCTGTTGGCATTTTACTATATCGAAATACAATGATTGGAATTTTACTATTTATTACACATTTACTTGCTTCTTTGACAGTTGGATTCTTTTTTCGCTTTTGGAAAAGAACAAAAGGTTCTTCCTCTTTTCCTACTACTTCTCACTCATATACTGAAAATAATTCACAAGTCTCTTTGTCTAACTTAGGTGAAGTTTTATCAGAAAGTATTGTCAGTAGTATAAAATCCATTTTAGTCATTGGTGGTTTTGTTGTTATTTTTTCCTCTGTGATTTCCATTTTGAAATCAAGTGGTATCACACATATTATAGAAATACTTGCTACACCATTTTTCAATTTTTTACATATTTCTCCTTCTTTTATTGAACCACTATTTACTGGATTTTTTGAAATTACCAATGGAATTAGTACCATTTCTAATATTGCTTGTAAAAAACTTTCTATTAATCTATTAATTACTGCCTTTTTACTTGGTTTTGGTGGTATCTCTGTTTTATTACAAGTGCTTAGTATTACCTCTAAAAGCGATTTATCTATCAAACCATATATCTATGGAAAACTATTACATGGAATCATAGCCGTTATCTATACGTATCTATTTATGAACGTATTTCCTTTTTTCAATTTTGATTTATAGGCATATATCATATTTATTTTAATATATTTTAGTAAAGATAGTTATCCAAAATAACAAATATATTTTTTAGGGAGGTTTTTCTATGGAAAAAGATTTTAATTATTATCAACAACCCTTTATGGACTTTAATATGGGAAATCCCAACTTAGATATGAATGAGTTATATAAAGACCCTATGTTTAATCCTATCATGCAATATGAACAAGCTTTTAGTTATTATCGCTACTTATGTATGCAAATGGATTACAAGATAAAATGTAAAGAATATGAAAAGTTGTGTGCTTCTTCTCCTAATTCTGAAAGAAGAGATAAAAATACTTAAACAAAAAACTAGCAATACAATCTTTATTGATTATATTGCTAGTTTTTTTGATATATAAAATACATTTGATTATGCAAAGAAGAAATATGCTAACACAATGATTCCTAGTATAATTCTATAATATCCAAATACTTTAAAATCATGTTTTTTAATATAATTCATTAAGAATTTAATAACAAACATAGATACAATAAAAGATATTAACATTCCTAATAGTAAAATAATAATCTCTGCACTTGTAAATACCAATCCAAATTTCACTAATTTTAATAAGCTTGCTCCTAACATAGTTGGAATCGCTAAATAGAATGTAAATTCTGCTGCATTTGGTCTTGATAATCCAATTAGTAATCCACCGATAATCGTTGCTCCTGAACGTGAAGTTCCTGGAAATATCGCTGCTAGTAATTGAAATACACCAATGATAAGTGCATCTTTATAAGTAATCTCAGAATTTTTATCTTTTGCACCTTTTCTATTTTTATTCCAGTTTTCAATCACGATAAAAGCAATACCAAATACAATTAAGGCAATTGCAATACAGGTTGGGTTATAAAATAAAGCTTCAAATGTCTCATCAAATAATAATCCAATAATTGCTGCTGGAACACAACCTACTAAAATTTTTCCCCATAGGTTCATGATATTTTTATCAAAATAAGATAAAATTCCTGTTGATTTAATTGCTTTTTCCTTATGTCTTGTGATTGGCCATATTTTCTTAAAATATAGCAATACTACTGCTAAAATAGCCCCTAATTGAATAACTACTTGAAACATTGACCAAAATTCTGGTGAAACATTTTCAAATTTAACAAATTGTTCCACTAATATCAAATGTCCTGTACTACTAATCGGTAGCCATTCTGTAATTCCTTCTACTATTCCAAATATCACTGATTTTATTATATCTAAAAACATATTCTATCTTCCTTTCTTTTGTTTTCATTCATATATTGTTTTATCATCTCTTTCATATATTTTGCAGATGTTATTGGTGCTGATTTTCCGCGGTAAGCCTAATGCCTCTATAAAATTTAACTTTTCTTGTTCCACCATCTTTCTGTCAAATCCATAAGGTTTTGAAGCTAAATCTATTACTAATGTTTCTTTCTTAATTTCTTTTAATTCCTCTTCAAATAGTATTTTAGGAATTGTGTTTATGATTATATCATATTGTTTAAATTTTGTACAAGTATTTTTCATATTTTCTATACATACTGTCTCATATCCATAGGCAACTGCCCATGCTTTTTCTACCTCATTTGTTATCATACAAGTTACCTTTGCAGATAATCCACTTAACTTATATGCTAATACCTTACCAATTCTTCCAAATCCCATTATGAGACAATTACTATTTTGTAATATTTTTTTCGTATTTTTTAAGATTATTTCGATTGTTGCCTCTGCTGTTGGAATTGCATTTAATATGGCAAATTCTTCCTTTTTCATAAAATCAATTACTTCATTATGTTTTTTATGTAATTCTTCTTCTAACGCCTGATGTATATTTCCAACAAATATTTTTTTATTTTCTAAATAATAGAATAATTCTTTTATTGCTACATGTTTATTTGAAAATGGCATATGTATATTTTGATTATCTTTTGAAAACGGAGTTGGTAAAATAATGTATTCTGAATGACGAATCATTTCTTCGTATTTTTCACATTCTTTAAAATTTTCTAATTTATCAAAACCATATACTGTTACTTCGTTCTTTTCTTTAGATAATAGTTTTGCTAAGAAAAAGCTTCTTAAATCTCCCCCTATAATACAAAAATTCATACTCATAAAATCCTCCTTCTTATACATTATAGTTTGGTTATAGGATTTTATGAGTATTCTTCTTATTTTTGTCTTTCATCTTGTTCGATGTCTATTTCCTCTAAATTTATATTTCTTCCATTTTTTTCTTTTATATCTTTCTTCAATAATTTAATATCATGATAACTTAAATGTCTAGAAATCTCTACTAATTCTTCTAAATGTTCTTTTGCTTTTATTTCCTTTTCTTCTAATGGTCTTTTCTGTTTCTTACTTTCTAAATTGAATGGAATCGATATTCTTGCCATAATTGGTATAAATAATGGTTCTTTTTTTACTTTTTCTGCTATTTTCTTTGAATCAATATCAATTGCTGTATTTATATAGTGAATAGCCATTTCTTTATCTCCTTTTATTAGGGAAATTTTGGCTAATTCATAACAAGCATCTGCAGATAAATCATCATCTTCCATTGCTTGTAAAAATTTTTCTTCTGCTTCTTCCAAATCTTTATAAATTAATGCAATTTCTGCTAGAGAATATTTCGCATTATATAATAAAGAATTAATTTCAGCTGCTTTTTCATAACAAATTTTTGCATTTTGAAAATCATTTAACATGGTATATGCAATTCCTAGGTTATAATGTATTTCATAACTTACAGGATTATATTTTAAGGCATCTTGGTAAACATTGACTGCTTCTTTATACATTTCTTTAGAAATCAAAATGTCCCCTAATAATTCTGTAGCTTTATACATATCTGGTTTCTTGTTTAACAGATTAAATAACATTTCTGTTGCTTCATCTTTTTTATCTAAATGATTTAATAATTCTGCTACTTTATAATACGACTCATAATCTTTTTTATTAATATCAATTGCTTGTACATATTCATCAATTGCCTTCCTCATTCCACCTTCTTTTTCATATACTTCTGCTAACATTTTATGCCCTTTATAACTGTTTGGTAGTTTTGAAACTAAATTTAGCAATGCTTCTTTTGCTTTTTTATCATTTTCAGCTGTTAAATATATCTTTGCTTTTGCTACATTCATCAACTCAATTAATGTCATACCATTTTTTTCTAATATAATGACAATTCCTGGTATGAATATAGAAAAGACATATTTTACTATATTTAATAACATATTTAACTCTATAAAAAGTGCAAATCCTAAAAAGTTTAGTGCAATTCCAATCGCTTCTAATATTAGAATGACAATATAACTTGTATCATTGTTTTTTATCATTTTTAAAAACATATATACAAAAATTGCGAGTGAAATAACGGTAAATATAAATTGTTCTATTATCATTTTGCATCTCCTTTTATTTATTCTAAATTCTTAATTGCATTTCTTGCCATTTCATCACATCTATTATTAAATTCATTATCACTGTGTCCCTTTACTTTAATAAATTTAACTTCATGTGTTTTGGTTAATGCATATAATTCTTGCCAAATTTCTTTATTTTTTACTGGTTCTTTTCCAGATGTTTTCCAGTTATTTTTTATCCAATTGTATATCCATCCTTGATTAAATGCATTTACCACATAGGCACTATCACTGTATATTTCTACTTCACAAGGAAATTTTAGTAGCTTGAGACCTTCAATCACTGCTGTTAATTCCATTACATTATTCGTTGTATTTTTTTCTCCTCCTGAGATTTCCTTTGTATTTTCTTTATACATTAAAATAGCCCCCCAGCCTCCAGGTCCTGGGTTTCCTGAACATGCTCCATCTGTATATATGATTACTTTTTCCATAAAAAAACCTTTCTTCGTTGCTTTTTATATTTTTTTATGATAACATTATATCAGGAATTTACAAATTATACAATATTTTTAAAAAGGAAGTTTGGAAAATGAGTAAAGTTATTGGAATTATAGCAGAATATAACCCATTCCATAATGGTCATTTATATCATCTACAAAAGTCAATGCAAATGACACATTCTTCTTATTCTGTCGCTGTTGTTAGTGGTAACTTTACACAAAGAGGTTCCACTTCTTTAGTGGATAAATGGACAAAAGCAGAAATTGCTTTACAAAATGGTATTGATTTGGTCCTTGAACTTCCTTTATTATATTCCATTTCTAGTGCTGAAAATTTTGCAGAAGGTGCTATTAAAATTTTGGATTCTTTAAAGGTGGTAGATTATCTTTCTTTTGGTTCTGAATCTGGTAATATTTCTACCCTAAATATGATTGCTGATATTTTATATAAAGAGCCAAAAGCTTATAAAAATATTCTATCTCATGAATTGGGTAAAGGTTTATCTTTTCCTAAGGCAAGAGAAAATGCTTTACTTATGTATTTAAATGATATTCGAAGGTTTTCAAATGTGCTTTCTTCTCCAAATAATATTTTAGGAATTGAATATCTAAAAGCTTTAAAAAAATTAAGAAGTCCTATTCTTCCTGTTACAGTAGAACGATACAATGCTGGATATCATGATATATCCTCTAATGGAAATGTTGCTAGTAGTACAGCCATTCGAAATATTGTCAAAAACAATGGTTGGGATATTTTGAGAAAAGTCGTTCCAGAAAATACATTTTCTACTCTTTTAGAAAATATAAAAGTAGGACATATTGTTCCTGATATATCTGTTTTTGAAAAACAAATTATTTATAATTTACGAAAAATGTCACTTCAAGAAATTGCAGAACTTCCAGATGTTAGCGAAGGATTAGAAAATGCTATAAAACATGCCGCTAATTCTTGTAATAGTGTTGTAGAATTTTTAAATATTATCAAATCAAAACGAT
Source organism: uncultured Clostridia bacterium (assembly GCA_944390535.1). Taxonomy (GTDB): domain Bacteria; phylum Bacillota; class Clostridia; order TANB77; family CAG-508; genus CAG-269. The sequence continues at coordinate 12,796 of CALXQV010000034.1, forward strand.
ATACGAATACAAGACTTCACAGAATTTTATTATATGCTTTATTAGGAATTACAAAAAAGGATATGACTTTGTCTAAAAAGTCCATTCCCTATATTCGAGTTTTAGGATTTAATCAAAAAGGAAAATATTTAATTTCAGAAGTTTCTCGTGCTAATCCTAAATTAGAAATTATTACTTCTGTTAAGAAATATATGGATACAAGCAATAACAAAAATTCTAGGTACATGCTAGAAAAGGATATTTGGGCTACAAATGTTTACACTATTGGCTATGAATATGATTCTTGGAATAATTTGGATTATACACATAAGTTGATAACTTTATAGATTAATAATAATATATAATATGGAGGTTAATATGAAAAACATAGAAGATATTGAAATGCAAAAAATTATACAATTTGCTGAAAAATTTTATGCTACATTAGACTTTGCTCATAACATAGAACATGGTAAAAGAGTTGTAAAGCTTGCTAAAAAAATTATGATAGAGGAAGGTGGTAATCCTTCTCTAGTAGAAGCTGGTGCATATTTACATCAATTTCATGATAATTTAGAGGATGTTAAGCATTTTATTCAAACTTTAAATATAGATAATCAATTGAAAAATGATTTATATAAAATTGTAGTAGAATGTAGACCTCAAAAAATAAACAATACTTCTAGTATAGAATCTAAAATCGTATTTGATGCTGATTCTTTAGAAGTTCTTTGTCCTTATGGAATGATAAGGGAACTTTTCTGTAATATAAAATCCAGAAATAAGGATTGGAATACTTCTGTAAAAGATACCATAAATGTACAAAATCAATTTAAAAGTAAATTAATGACAAGCACAGCAAAAAGAATGATAGATGATGATTTTGAAATCATTCAAAAATTTTGGAATACTTATTCAAAATGGGAAAATATTTAAAAAAGAAAAAAGAGTAAATGATTTAACATTTCCTCTTTATTTTTCATCTTGGTCAAATTCAAAAAAGGGAAAAATGAGTCCGTCCCCAAATTCCCTTTTTGTTATTTTGTTATCCATTTTACTAAATTTAAGTTTGCTGGTTCTAATAGCATTTCATGTTTTGGCATCACTCTAAATGTATATCCATAGTTTCCACCAGTTGTTAATTCTATTTTTGTTGTGAAATAATATTTTTTATGCTCTTCATCTACCTCTTGTAATTGCATTGGAATAATACTAACATTTTCTACAACACCATTATCCAATATCTTTCCGTAATATGCTTCTACTGTCACATTTTCTACATCAATATTTGGAAGTTGCACTTCACAACCTACCTCTATATTATTTCCAGCATCAACTGTTATATTATCCAAATTGCTATTTTCTTGTGTAATTTTAATGTCTTTCCAATTTTCAAATAAATCTTTTTTCCATGCATTATATGCTGCTACATTGTCAATATTTGCATAATACTTTTTCGTTAAATCACATAATGGAATATATAATTGTTCTGTATAATCTACTAACATTCTAGCAGTACTATATTTTCCTCCTGTTGTTATGATAGAATTTTTCATGATTTCCATCCATCTTTTTGCTATACCATTTTTATCTCTATCATAATATGTTGGAATAATTTTTTCTTCTAAAGTGTGATACATACTTTGACTATCTGCCATGTCTTGTGCTTCATATGAATCATATTCTGCATTTGTTCCAATTGTCCAACCATTATCTTGTGTATATCCTTCAGCCCACCAACCATCTAGTACACTAAAGTTAATAACACCATTGACAGATGCTTTTTGTCCACTCGTTCCAGAAGCTTCCATAGGTCTTCTTGGATTGTTTAACCACACATCTACACCACTTATCAAATACCTTGACATAGCAATATTATAGTTTTCTAGTAAGAATATTTTTCCTTTAAATTGTGGCATCATAGACACTTCATGAATATATTTGATTAGATCTTGTCCTTCTTTATCTGCTGGGTGTGCTTTTCCTGCAAAGATTAATTGTACTGGTTTTCCTGTATTGTTCATAATTTGTGTCATTCTTTCAATATCTTTAAAGATTAATGTTGCTCTTTTATATGTGGCAAATCTTCTAGCAAACCCAATGGTTAAAGCATCTGGATTTAATTTTGACACAATTTCATTAATTTCTTCATAACTATATCCAGATCTTCTTAATCTTTCTGTTGTATTTTCTTTTACAAGATTAATTAATTTTCTCTTTCTTTCTACATGTGCACTCCATAATTTATCATCTGGAATATTTTTTATTTTTTCCCATACATAATCATGATGCATATTATCTTGCCAATATGGAATTAAATATTTGTTATATAATTCTTTTAATTTTGGTGCTAACCATGAACAAGTATGAATTCCATTTGTTACATATCCAATTGGTGATTCATTTGCTGCAATATTTGGCCATACTTCATTAAATAATTCTCTTGAAACTGCTCCATGAAGCTTACTAACTCCATTTTTCTTTCCTGCAATTTTTAATGCTAATATTCCCATATTAAAACCTTTTTCTAAGTCTGGTCCTGGCTTCATTCCTAGTTTTAAGAATTCTTCCCTTGTAATACCTAATCGTGGCCAGAAATCTTTGAAATATTTTTCAACCAATTCGATTGGGAATATGTCATTTCCTGCTGGGACTGGTGTATGTGTTGTAAATACAGTTTTTGAACTTGCAATATCTTTTGCTACTTCAAATGAAACTTGTTTATCTTTGATAATTTTTTTGATAATTTCTAAATTTAAAAATGCAGAATGTCCTTCATTCATGTGGTAAACCGTTGGTTTTAATCCTAAATATTTTGTAAGAAGACTGACCCCTGCCATACCTAAGACAATTTCTTGTCTAATTCTCATTTCTTGATCTCCGCCATATAATCGTAATGTAACATCTCTATCTTCTTCATTGTTTTTAGGTATATCTGAATCTAATAAATATAGTTTGACTCTTCCTACATTAATTTGCCATACTTTTAGATATAATCTTCTTTTTGGGAATTTAACATAGATTGTTAAATCATCCCCTTTGTCATCCTTTACAGGGTTGATTGGTAAATCATATAAATCGATAGTATTATATTCTGTTTCTTGTTGTCCATATCCATTAATTTTTTGATTGAAATATCCATGTTTATATAATAAACCTACTGCAACAAGTGGTATTCCTAAATCGCTTGCTGATTTTAGATGGTCACCTGATAAAATTCCTAGTCCTCCTGAATAGATTGGAATGGTTTGGTCTAATCCATATTCTGCTGAAAAATAAGCGATTAAGTCTTTTTTGTTTCCTGGATATTTATTAGAAAACCATGTATTTTTACTATTCATATAATTTTCAAAATTTTCTGCTACTTTGTCATATTCTTTTAGGAAAACTACATCTTTTGAGACCTTTTCTAACCTATCTTGTGATACTTGTTTTAAAAACTTTACAGGATTTTTTGAACATTGTTCCCATAAGTCCATGTCAATCTTTTGGAATAATCTTAAAAATTCTGTATTCCATGACCACCATAAATTATTTGATATTTCTCCTAGTTTTTCAATTCTTTTTGGTAATTGTGGATTTACTGTTATCCTATTAAATACATACATCTATATTTCCTCCTTAGTATTTTCTTTTATTTTTTCTAATTGTTTTTTATCCATATACATTATCTATTAAATATATAAAAATGTCAAACATTTTTATATAAAAAAATTATATTACACCAATATTATTATATAAGAAGAATCATTCTGTACAATGCAGAGTTTTCCCCTAAGCTATATATAGAATTATTCTCATATTTATACAATTCTAATTGTTTGCCCTGGAAAGATTAGATTCGGATTTTCTATATCATTATATTGTAAAATTTCATTTAAAGTAATTCCAAATCTCCTTGCTATTCCATTTAATGTATCTCCTTCCTTTACAACATAATATACTTGCATTGTATTATCTATTGGAGATAAATCTGTTACATCACTTTCTGTCATTCTTAATTTTTGTCCAGGATAAATGAGATTTGGATTTTCGATATCATTTAATTCTACAATATGCTCTACACTTACATGATATTCTCTTGCTATTTGTGATAGAGTATTTCCTCTTTGAACTGTATAAATGATACTTCCCGTACCTCTTTCTTCACTTCCTGGTATTGTAGAATTTGTAAGGATTCTTAATTTCTCTCCTGGGTAAATTAAATCTGGATTTTGAATATTGTTGATATCTACAATTTCTTGTACTGTTGTACCATATCTTCTTGCAATAGCACTTAATGTATCTCCTCTTTGGACTATATACTCTATACTTTCTGTATTTTTTGGAGTTGTATTCCCACTATTATTAATAATTTCAGAAGTTTCATTTAAAAAAATTTCTTCTGTGTATAAATCTCTATCTACACTTCCGCTAACCCCATTTACTCTTCCCCTATCTGTATACTGTATTCCAATATATGTATCCCAACTTGTTTGTATACTTATTAGATGATTCCTATCTTCATAATATGCAATCCACAATGCATAATCTTGTGCCAAACTGGTATCAAATGTATTTCTTGCATTTGATAAGTCACTATATAAAATAATTTCTTTATTTGTTAATTCTTCTACACGTTGCATAAAACTTCTAGCTATACGATTGATTTCATCTCTTTCAACGCCTCCAAAACTCTCATAATCTAATACTAATTTACAATCTGGTGTCTTTCCAGCAATTACAGAAACAAAAAAATTGGCTTCTTCTTGTGCTTCTTCTACATTTCTTGCTGTTAAGTAATGATAAAATCCCACACGTAATCCATTTACTTTTGCATTTTCATAATTGATATCAAAATACGCATCTTTTATATTTGTTCCTTGGCTTGCCTTTATATATACAACCTGTATTCCATCATTTCTCACTTCTGCATAATTAATATATCCTTGCCAATTACTAACATCTATTCCTTCATAGACTAAATCAGATGCCGGTGTTAAAGCATATGTACCATTTACTTGCATGCAGAATACAAATACAAAAATAACAATTCCTGAAATAATTTTTTTTAACACACTTTTCTCCTTTCATAATATTAAAAATTTTTTTCGTTATATATTATGTTTTGGAAAAAAATTTGTTAAGAAACATTAGATAAAATTTGTACGCATTGCTAAAGCAAAGGATTTTTCTAATATAAGAAATGAATTTCCTATATGATAAAAACAAGGCATATTTTTACCATACACCTTGCTTTATATATTATAAAATATTATTTTATGCTTCTTTATCAGAAACTTCTTCTTTTTTCTCTTCTTTATCTTGTAGTTTATTATCTTGCTCTTTTAGAATAGCATCATATTCAAAAACTTGAAAAGTTTTTACATTTACTTTTGAAAAATCATCTTTTTCATTTTCAATTTCTGTCATCTTAAAAGATGTTCTATCAATTAACTTTAAATCTACTTTTGACAAGTCTACTAGTATTTTCGTTGATATATCTTGTCCAATTGGTAATGTTTTATTTTGGTTATCATAAAAAATACTATTGGTATAACTAATACCATTCATCCCTCTTTTTATATTGATTTTATATAAGTTAAATTTATTGATACTCTCTTTCATTTTTTCTTCAATTTCATTTTCAGGATTTATATTAAAAATATTGATATTTTTAGGGTCTAACTTTTCATTATCTAATGCTTTGTATATTGGTAAATCATCCACAATCACTACTTTATCTAATGCCTTTTTAATATTGTCTATAACTGCTTCTAAAGCTAATTTATACCCAATTTGTTTTGTATTTTTATTAATCTCTAAAATATTAAATTTGTCTTTCGCTACTTCCCTATGATTTTTATTGGCTATTTTAGAAATCTTTGTTGCATCTTGTGACATTCCACCAAATATATCAAATTCTTCAATCTCATGCAATGCATTTTGTTCTTGTGCTTCTTTTTTCAATTCTTTTAGATTGTTTTCAATCTCTTTAGGCAATACTTCATTATTTTTTACTTTATTTAATAATGGTAAGATATTTGTTGTTGTCAAATACAAACTATCTGTTTCACTTTTGGTTAATGCTTTTCTTTCTACCTGATCCATGGTGTTTCCGAAATTTTCTAAATCTTGTTCATAGTCAAATACTTTTGTCACTTTTTTTATGATATTGACTTCTTCTTTTTCTCCTTCTGCTAGAGAAGCTACTTCATCTTTATTACTATATTTCCAAAACTCAAATATACTTCTTTTATGATTATCAATTTCTTGTATAAAATTAGTTGCATTTTCTATTTTCTTTTGCATATTTTTATTTTTTAGTTTTAGTGCATTAATATCCATTAATATATTTTTTAGTTCTGTTTCATTTAATTCATATGATTTATATAGTTCTATTAATTCTTCTATGGTGTAATTTTCTTTTCTCATTTCTTTTTTAGCCTTTTTAGGTGCTTCTTTTTTATCTTCATTCTCTTCTTTTTCAATCGTTTCTTCTATGGTATTTTCTTTTATCGTTTGTTTTTTATTTTTCTTACTATATTTAAAATAATATTTAAATTTGCCAAAAAAGGTTTTCTTACATTCCAAAAAAGTTGAGATTTGTTTTTCTTTTGCTAAATATTCTATTTCTTGTGAAGTAGCTATCATTTTTAACTCTTCTAATTTCTTTTTGTTTTCTTCTAATAATTCTCCAATTAATTCTTGCTTTTCTATCGCTATCTCATATTCATCATTTATCCACTGTGCAATATTTCCATATTCTAATTTATAGTCATGATTATAAAATTCTAATTCTCCACCTTTTGTGATATTGCTTCTAAATTCAAAATAATGTGGTAATTCTGTTTGTAAAATAAACATGGCTTTTAGTAATTTATAAAATTGATTTGCCTCTACTAAGCTACTGATTTTGATTTTATATGGACTTCTAACTTTTCCATAAACTTCCGTTTCTCCTACAATATGAATTGATAGCTTTCCACTTTTATCGTATACTTCATAGATTAATGGCCAATCTTTTGTCAATAACCATAAATAGTTTTCTAAATCTTCAAATTCTGATTTTTTATAATACGTATTACTATACGTAACATTTCGGATTGGTACAAATATTTTTCCTGTTTTCTTTTTTTCTAGTTGTTTTTTTAATAGAAAGAAAAAAGTTGAATAATCTGTATCTTCTGTTGGAACCAACATAAAATATTGGTCTGTATCTTCTGCATAATATATCTGCCACAAATAATTTCCTTCAAATTTTACTTTGAAAGGAATTTTTTTATTTAATTTTATTTGCTCTTCTTGTATCTTTTCTACTTCTTCTATGTTTAGTTCTTTTAGCATACGCAAAAAGGTCGTATGTTTTATGAAATTTTTTTCATCGTCTGTATCTAAGTATTCTGATAACGGGCTTGCCTTTTTATATTTTTCTTGTATATCATCTAATCGATTGGTTGGTGTTAATAAAATTTGTATATCTTTCATTGGTATATATCGATATTGTCTATATTGTTTCTCATCATAAAATTTAGGTATTCTAAACTTTAAAGGTTGATAGTTTTCAAATTGATTTTTAGCATCTTCTAAATTCAACCCTAAATAAGTTAATTTTTCTTTGATTTCATCTATTTTTTCTCCTGTTTTCTTTTGCAAAATAATTCTCCTCTCTTCCTCTGTTTTTTTGTATGAAAAATATTAATAAAAATTTTTACTTTCAGCTTACATCTATTTTATGATTTCGTAAAAATTCTTAAATTCATATCCTTGATTTTTTAAATAATCTATAATCCCTGGCAAAGCTTGTACTGTTGCTGTTTTTGCTTGTGCATCATGCATTAAAATGACTACACTTTGCTTATTTCCTACTGTTTCTTGTATGCGTTGCATTTCATATTCTATGGTAGGGTTCGTAACTTCAGAATCTCCATTTAAAACATTCCAATCAACATGTACAATATTATTTTCTAAAAGTAATGTATTGGCTTGATTTTTTATATCTGCATATTTTCCTCCTACCAAACCTCCTGGAAATCGAAATAAATGGGAATCATATTCTTGCTCTCCAATTGCATCTCTTACCAATTGATTACATTTGTTATATTCATCTAATACAGCTTGTGGTGATTGATAAATTGTTTCATACACATGTGAATATCCATGATTGGCAATAAAATGTCCTTCTTCATACATTCTTTTAACAACTTCTGGATTTTTTTCAACATTTGAACCTAATACAAAGAAAGTTGCTTTGATGTCTCTTTCCTTTAACAGGTTTAATATTTGATTGGTATTACTAGATGGTCCATCATCAAATGTTAAAAAAGCACGTTTGGTATCAGAACGATATATATGATTCACATTTTCTATTCCTATTTCTGTTAATTTTGGTAATTTTTCTTGTCTTTTTCTTTCTTGCTCTTCTTGTTGTTTCTTTATTGCTTCTTGATACTGTTGATATGCAAATTCATGTTCTGCTTTTGTCTTTGTGAATTTTATGTAATTTACCCATGTAACAACAATCCCTATAACCATTAGTACTATAATTGCTATCATTACTGTTTTTTCTTTTGTCGTAAATCTAAACTTTACAGGTACTAAAGCCATATTTCTTTCATCCTTCATTTTCTATTTCCTATTATTTCCTATCTCTATTTAATATTGTTTCTATTTTACGTTTATATTATATACTATTTTGTCAAAAAATTGTATAGGAATAGAAAAAAACTTTAACAAATTATATTAATTTGTCAAAGTTTCCTTTTTCAAATATACTATTTCTTCATAACAGATTTTAAATATTCTACCTCTTCTTCAACATTTAATCTCATGAAGATTGGTTCTCCTTTTTCAATCACTTTTATATCTTTTAATATATCATATGCATATATGTCTTTCCATTTTATACTATCGATATCTGTTATACCAATTTGTCTTAAAATATTATCAGCTGTGTCTGTCATAAATGGTTTTATTAAAATAGCTATTTTTCTTAAATTTTCAATCAAATGATACATTGCTGATTTTAATTCTTCTGTTTTTTCTTCTTTTGCTAAAGCCCATGGCATAGTTTCGTCAATATATTTATTGGTTCTTGCAATCAAATCCCATATTTCTTGTAATGCATTTGCAATTTCATAATCATTTAACTTTTCTTCAAAGCTTTCTATTTTTTGTTTTGCATATGCTTCTAGTTCTTTATCTACTGCATTTGGTGTCCCTACATATTCAGGAACTTTTCCTTCAAAATATTTATTTACCATAGATACTGTTCTATTTAATAAATTGCTTAAATCATTACATAAATCAAAATTATATCTTTCTACAAATGCTTCTGGTGAAAAAATACCGTCTTGGTTTACTGGCATTTCTCTAAGTAGGAAATATCTTGTTGGGTCTAAACCATATCGTTCAATTAATGTTTCTGGATAAATCACATTTCCTTTTGATTTTGACATTTTTCCATCTTTCATCATAATCCAATTGTGTACCAAAATCGTTTTTGGTAATGGTAAATCTAATGCCATTAAGAATATTGGCCAATAAATTAAGTGAAATCTAGCAATATCTTTTCCAACAATTTGTAAGTCTGCTGGCCAATATTTTTGGAATAATGTATCATCTTCAGACATATACCCTAAAGCTGTTAAATAATTTGTCAAAGCATCTAACCATACATAAACAACATGTTTTGGGTCTTTTAAGACTTTAATTCCCCAGTCAAAACTTGTTCTTGTAACACATAAGTCTTCTAATCCTGGTTTGATAAAGTTGTTTATCATTTCATTTTTTCGAAATGCTGGTTTAATAAAGTCAGGATGTTCCTCATAATATTTAACTAATCTATCCACATATTTCTTCATGTTAAAGAAATAGGATTCTTCCTTCATTAATTTGACTTCTCTTCCACAGTCTGGGCATTTTCCATCTACTAATTGCGTTTCTGTAAAATAGGTTTCGCATGGTACACAATACCATCCTTCATATTCTCCTTTATAGATATCTCCTTGCTCCATAAATTTATCAAATATTTTTTGAACAATTTTAGTATGTCTTTCTTCTGTTGTTTGAATAAAGTCATCATATTGCACGCCCATTTTTGTCCATAATTCTTTTGCAAGTACTGCCATTTCGTCAACATATTCCTTTGGTGCTTTTCCATTTTTTTCGGCAATTCCTTGAATTTTTTGACCATGTTCATCTGTTCCTGTTAGCATATATGTATCTTCACCTTTTAGCTGATGATATCTTTTTATCGTATCTGCTAAAACAGTTGTATAGGCTGTTCCTATATGAAATTTTCCACTTGGATAATAGATTGGTGTTGTTACATAAAATGTATTATTCAAATTTTTCATCTCCCTTATTGATTTTCATTCTGTCTTATTTTCTTTTATTGTTTCCAAAATTTACAAATATATTATCATATTTTTTAAAAAATGTCCATACAAAAGTTAAGCAGTATAGCCTTTTTTCTATACTGCTTAATGTTTATTTATTCAAATAAAGTTTTAATCATTTTAATCAAGTAGTGACTTCCTCCTTCGTTATTATCTTGAATATTTTCTACCATACTAATCACTAATATATCATTTTCTCCTTGATTGGTTGTAAAACAATCAAACCAACCCAATGTTCCACTTTCATTATCTTCTTTATCTGTTTTCAATTCTGCTGTTCCTGTTTTTCCTGCAATGGTTATGCCATTTACCTTCATATCATTTGCTGAACCACGTTCAACCACTTGGATTAAATCTTCTTTTATGGTATTGGCTGCTTCTTCTGAAAAAGCATTTTCAATTAAAATTTCTGGATTTTTATCTTCCTTATATTCAATATATGGTTTTACCATATCTCCATCATTATAGAAGCTTGAATAAATAGAAGCCATATGAATTGGGTTTATTAGTAAATTTCCTTGTCCAAATCCAGTATCTGCTAATTTTCCTTCTGAATTGATTCCATCAGAATTTGCATATTGTGATTTTGCAAGTGATAATGGAAATTCTACTTGTTTATTAAATCCAATTTTGTCTAAACTTTCTGTAAATTTACTAGTTCCAATTCTCAAAGCTGTTTGTGCAAAATAAATATTATCTGAATACATTAATCCATTTAATAAGTTCTTCGGTCCACTATATCCTGTTAATGTCGTTACTCTATAGTCTCCCCATGAAGAATCTTTTTGCCAACTAGTTCCTGTATACCCCATATCTTCACTAGCAGTAATATTTCCAGTTGTTAGACCTATCGCTCCCGTAATTGCCTTAAAGGTTGAACCTGGGCAATACTTTTGTATAAATCGATTATATAAAGGTTTTGCTTCATCATTATTTAACGTATTCCACTCTTCTGTTGTCATTCCTAAAGTAAAGTCATTAGAATCAAATGTTGGCGTACTAACTAAAGCTAGTAACTCTCCTGTTCCTGGTTTCATGACAACAAATAGGCCTTTATCATTTTTTAGTTGCGTATATAATTTTGTTTGTATATTGCTATCAATCGTAAGGGTAATATCTTCTCCATCTTTTTGTTCTTGTTTTGCTAAAGTTATTACTTCATTTCCGTCTGCATCTTCTATATAGATTCTCACACCATCTGTTCCTCTTAATCTATCTTCATATGCTGATTCTAGACCAGATTTTCCAATCAAACTTGTAGAACTATATCCTTTATCTGCATATTTTTCCAATTCTTCTGCATTAATTGCCTGTACATATCCAATTAAATGACCTGCTTCTTCTCCTAAAGTATAGACTCTTCCTTTAGCATCATTAATCATAATCCCTGGAATCTGTAAGAGTTGTTCTTTTAATACTGTATCATTTTTAGCTACTTTTCTAATTGGTACAAATGTGTCATCTTTCACATAAGATGCTGATAAATAATTGTTAATTGTTTCTACTGATACCCCTGTTAATTGTGCTATCTTCGTAATATTTTCTTCTCGATTATCTCCCAATTTTCCTGGTACAATACCCACTTGAGAAATCGTGCCATCATAAGCAAGTTTGTTTCCATTTCTATCTAGAATACTTCCTCTTTTTCCGCTTAAGGTTTCTACTCTTACTTTATAATCTCTTTGTAATTTAGGAAAAATCAAGCTTGATGCCCATTCTAATTTGTATTCTTTATCTTCTTTTACAAAATATGCTTCATTGTCAAAACGAATGGTTCCTGCTGAAGTGACCATTTCTTGTTTGTAGGATACTTTTTTCTTATTATTTTCATTAATTACTTCTTTTACTGTAATACTAATATTACTACTATTAATTCCTTCATAAATGTTTTCATTTCGTGTTACAAACTCTTCCTCACGAATACTTCCCTTTGACGAAGTACTTAAATATGTATACAATTCTTCATATTTTTTATCATTAATCTCTGAAAAATATGAAGTTAAAACCTCTTCTGGTTTTTCTTTTGGCATGTTCATGATAACAATTGTTACAACAATGGCTACAATTACTATGATTGCAATGATGATTCCAATAATTACTTTTTTATTTTTCATATTGATTCCTCCCCTTAGGATATCTTTTATTGAAACAAGATTTTTTCTTCCCATTTCGACATGATTATATCACCTTTTTTATTTTTTTACATTAGTTTTTGATTTTTTTATATAATACTTTGTTATTATATACTTGCACAATTTATATTACGCTTTAGTCCCTCAATGTTTCCATTGCATGTTCATTATAATATGTTTCAAAACCATAATTGTATCCATATCCTCTATTTGTATCAATTGTTGCTTTTGTAGATTTAGCCCCTGCTAAAATCCCCTTGTATGTTGTTTTATTTGTATTTACAATCATTTCTCCTTCAAAAGTACAACTTTCTATTGTTCCCAAGATATGATTTCCAGCAATTCCACCAATATATAATATTTCTTCTTCAAACTGTTTTGCTGTATTTATTATTATTTTTCCTGTTGATGTACTGTTTCTGATAATACCTTCTGCACCATTTGGGTCTCCATTTGTTCCTGCAATTCCTGCTACCACATTGCTACCCGTTAAGTTCCCCTCATTTGTGCAATTTTCTATTGTTGCATAATTATATATGGCAATTCCTGCTACCCTGCCTCTCTCAGAAGTTACATCTCCATAATTTTTACAATTTATCATGTTTGATAAATTATATGTTACCAAACCACTTGCAAAATTCTCTGCTACAATTTTTCCTTTATTAATACAGTTTGATAATGCTCCCGCATATTCCATACAAATTCCATTTACATTACTACCTGTCAAATTCCCTTCATTTATACAATTTTCTATAGTACCTCCTGCTCTATATGCAGTTATACCTCCAACAGCTCCATATGTACAAGTAATATTTACTTTATTTATACAATTAAAAATTTTTCCACCATATAAATTTCCTACAATTCCTCCAATATATCCAATATAATTTGTTGTCTCTTCTGATTGTATATAAATATTTCCACTAGTAGTACAATTCTCTATTGTTCCTAGATTTATTTTTGCAAATATTCCGTCTTGAATGGCTGTTTCTTTACCTGTTATCACGTTTACATGAATATTTTCTATATTTAAATTTTTAATGGTACCTTCATTGGCATCAAACATAGCAATTCTAGTTGTTTTTTCCAAGCTATTACCACCCACATTTTTAATACTATGTCCATTTCCATCTAGTTCGCCAGAAAATGTACCAGAATTTAACAGCATAGATTCTCCATTAAAATTCAAATCATTTGCTAAACGGTATTTTCCTGTAGGATTATTAGCAATTCTTCTAAAATCATCTATGGTATATATCATGGTATAACCATCATTTTCTGTTCCCAAATTGACATCGTCTCTCGAAAATCCTGTTTTTCCTAATATTTTCTCTAATTCTTCTAGGCTATATCGTTTTCTAAATTGTGTTACATATTTTACAAGTCTTGCACAACGATTATTATCTAATAACTTATATACTACTGGTTTTGGTGTTGTACCATTATCTTCTGTTATATTCATATATTTTTCTTTATCATAATCTAAAATAATATAATTTTTACCAGATGACATAATTCTATCCATAGAATCTATATTAAAAGCATCTCCAGGGTCAATTAAACTATGTGACATTCTATCTTCTGTGACTTCCAACATATGTGTATAATCCTCATCATTTTTATCAATCACATAAAAGTAGTCTTTCATTTTGGGTTTATATATAATTCTATCTGGTTGTTGGTTGTAATAACTTAATCTTTCTTCTAATTTCAAATATTCATTCCCATAATCTAGTTCATCTTGTTCTATGATTTTTCTTTGATATTCTCTATCCAATTTAATGCATACACCTATTCCTAATAGAATAATTAAGATGATAAGTAATGGTATGATACTATATCTTTTTTTTAATTTCATTTCTATTTTTCATATAATATGGTATTATATGCCTTTCTTATATTTCATTTTATTTATACTAGTTTTTAATTTTGTTTATTCTAAATTTTCCTTAAAAGGAAAATTGTCTGGATTATATGTATACGTTCTTAAATCTACTCCATATTCTTTTTCTAGTTCTTCTTTTGTATATCTTTTCTCATAGAAAACACCTGAATTATAATCACTTTCATTGACAGTCACTTCTACTGCATATAAGTTGTCAATTAAACTTAGCAAGGTTACTGCATTTTTCTTAAATAATTGTTCCTTTTTTTCTAAAGGTAATTGCTTAAATGCTTCATATTCTCTATTTTTTTCTTCTACTATATAGTTAGTATAATAATGAATTTCTAAATAATATTGTTCCGCATTTTCTTCTTCATTTCTTGTATAAATAGATTGTACATAAGTTCCTAAACTTAGTTTTTTCACTAAATTTTTAACACTATTAAAATCTCCTACATATTGTAGTTTATATGGAATCATCTCTTCATAATTATATGCAAAATAATTTTCTTCTACTTTTGCAATGTTCCCTATAAAAAATATACTACCAATAATCATAATGAGTGTTAGTGATATGATTGTAATTCTAAATGGTTTTGCCTTAAACTTTGGAAAAAATTTTATCATGTAAATTCTTCTTTCTGTATCACTTTCTACACCTGCTAAGTTCAACACTTCTTGCTCATAACTTTTATATAGTCTGTCCCTAAGAGCGTTAATGATTGTCATAACATATTCTTTGTTTTCTTCTGGTTTCAAATGCTTTAGCACATTAGCATCTGCTTTTAATTCAATATCTTGCCTTATCCTTTTTAATAAGATATATAAAAATGGGTTAAACCAATATATCATTTTTAGCAGATTTAATATAAAACTAATGATTAAATCTTTTCCTTTGTAATGTGATAATTCATGCATAAATATATATGTAATTTCTTTATCTGTTTTGTCTTTTACCTTCTCTTCATCTAAAAATATTTTTGTATCTACTATTCCCTGTATAGCAGGTGATAAAATTCCTTTTTTGTGTATTAATACAATATCTTTTTTTATATTTAATTCTTTTTTTACCTCTTCAAAAATCTCTAAAATCCTTTTATTTGTCAATAAATTACTTACTCTTAGTCGATTTATTTTTCTTCTTAACCATAAATTTCTTATGAATAAAATTCCTATGACACCTATCCATAAGCAAGGAAGCACAATATCAAATGCAATATATTTTGCATAGGCTGTATAGAGATTTCCTCTTACTACTTTATATTCTTCAAATGTGGTATCTTCTCTTTGAATATATGTATGATATTCTGCTTGTCTTTCACCTACCTCTTGCTTAAAAGAGATTTCTTGTACTGGATTTAAAATTTTCATAAACATATTGTTACTTTCATACATTCCATTGATATTAAATGGTACGATTAAAGAAATAATAAAAATTGCCCACATGATAAGTTTCCATTTTGGCGAAATCTTTTTATCGAATATTTCTTGAATGAAATATATAGTAAATCCAACAATGACAGCAAATATAGACATATATAGTATCATATAAAAGGCTTCTCTTATTTGAATTTTGTCAACAATGCTATTGGTATATGTGAATAGTTTTTCTATCATAATATTTTCTCTCCTTCAATACTTTGTATCATAAAGAAATGCTTTATTTTCTCTATGACAATCCATATTATTCATCTAGGATATTTAATAATTTTTCTATTTCTTCTTTACTTATTTTTTTATCCTCTACAAAGTTTAATAACATATCATTGACATTTCCATTATATAACTTGTCTAAAAACGTTTCATTAGCACTTTTTAAATATTTCTTTTCTGACAGTAAAGGTTTGTATTCATTTTCCTTTTTATTTTTTTCAACAGATTTCACAATTTTTTTATCAATTAATCTATATAACAATGTTTTAATTGTACTCTTATTCTTTGGTTCTTCTTTGCTCAATTCTTCTACAAGTTCATTTAAGGTAAGGCTTTTCTTCTCCCACAATACTTTCATAATTTCTAATTCTGCATCTGTAATTTTCATGATACTTCCTCCTTGATTTTTTAAACTTTCTTATTTGTCATGTATTTTTTTTAATCACATATTCTCTATATGTAAAACAACATCGGGCTTTTTTTACATTTTTCCTATTTAATAAAAAGATTACAATTGTAAACCAATTATAGTTTACATCTGTAATCTTTATTTGTCAATATGTTTCATATTTTTTGTCTTCGTTCATTCCTTACGCTTTATTTTTATTAATAAATTGGACAATTTCTTTTGCAAGCTCTTCTTCTTTTCCTTCATAACTATGATTTGCACCATCAATGTAATAGATATCTTTATGTGGATTTATAACGATATTATTTACGATATCTACTAACTCTTCTGGCATTTGCACAATCATTTCATTTACATTTCCCCAACGCATAAACAATGGTACATCAATCGTATTTAATACTTTTAGTTCTTTATCTTCTCCAAAATTTGCAAAATTGATATCTTGATAATCTCTTGCATATCTTAGAAATGTTTTGACACTAATTGGATGGATAAAAGCTTCTTCTGGCATCATTTCTTTTCCTTGCCCATCTCTTTCTTTCTCCTCAGCATATTGTAAATATTTATTAAAATTCTCTCTTAAATATACTTTTAATGCTCTTGGAACATCAATTAAAGAATTTAATATGATTCCTTTTATATTGTTTATCATTTCATCTTGCTCATCTTTTAATTCATGATAGGTATATACAATTTTGGTACATCCTAAGCTATGACCTTGTAGATATATATTTTTATATCCCAATTCTTTTAACTTTATCATTGCTCCTGTAATATCTTCATATCCTTCTAAAACATCTTCAAAGCTTGTTCCACCTAATGATTTTTCTCTTTTTCCATCTGTATATCTTCTCGTATATTTCACTAATTCACTTCCACGATTGTTAAAGCAAAAATAGTCTATATTATTTTCATTTGCTAATTTTGCCATTGTGGTTTCTCTTTTTTTCATGCAATTACTACCCATTCCATGAACAGATAATATGACATCTTCTGTTTTGTTTTTACTTGTATATAACAATCCATCTAATTTAATACCATCTGTTGCTAAAAAATAAATGACTTCCATTTTTTCATCCTTCCTCTCTTGCAATACAACTTTAGTTGAGAATATTTAACTATTACTAAAAACCAAATGCTCATTTTTTTGACTAAAAGCCTCTTCTATTTTCATAACTCTAAAAGCTTTCTCTATTTTAATCCCTCTAATATTTCTTGCTTATCTGTTACCCCTACATATGTTTTTATTGGATTTCCTTTTTCAAAAATCATAATGGTTGGTATACTCATCACATCATATTTTATTGCTAGTTCTTGGTTGTTATCCACATTTACCTTTCCTACTTTTACAGTTCCTTCTAATTCTTTTGCAATATCATCAATAATTGGTGACATCATTCTACATGGTCCACACCAATCTGCATAAAAATCAACTAGAACTTTCCCCTCTGCTTTTAAAACTTCCTCTTCAAAATTTTTCTCTTCAAAAGTTAACATACTCATATTATTTCCTCCTTTTTATTAATTACATAAAAAATTCGTTTTCTTTATTTTGTTACCATCTTAGCAACATTATACATCTTTTTTTAGATATCGAATCGCTTGCAAGCCTGCCTTTGTTCCTTCGTAAACAGATTTTGATATTTGTAACAATCCACCTACACAATCACCACAAGCATAAACACCTGGTAAATTTGTTTCCATCTGTTCATTTACCACGATTTTATCTTTTTGTGTTAGAATTCCCAGCTTTTTAGCAAATTCATTTCCACCTGCTACACCAAGCGCTACAAATACACCATCTGTTTTTATTTTATCATTATCATCAAATTCTACTTCTTCTACTTTTTTATCTCCTCTTACTTCACGAATCTTTCTTGTATCAATCCTAACATTGTCTGCTCTAATTTCAGGTGCTTCTTTTCCATCTGTTAAAATTGTTATACTATTTACTATATTAATTAAATCATTTGCCTCAGATATAGCATATTTTCCATTTCCTAAAATAGACACATTTTTATTCCTATAAAAGAAACCATCACATATAGCACAATAACTAACACCTTTTCCTTCAAATTCTTTGATACCTTTTATTTTAGGTGTGTTTTTCTTGTTTCCTGTTGCCAATATCACTGTTTTTGTTGTATAACTTCCATTCTCTGTTACAACAATATATTGATTCTCTTGACCAATTTGTATATTCGTAACTTCCTCTTTTTTTATATCAATTCCTAATTGTTTTGCTTGTTGTATCCCTATTTTATACAAATCTTTTCCAGATATTCCGTTTTCAAATCCATAGTAATTTTGGATAAAATCTGTCTTTTCTAGAGCAGATTCATCTTTATATATGATTAATACACGTAAATTGGCTCGCTTTATATATAGTCCAGCAGAAACACCTGCTGGTCCTGCTCCTATTATAATACTATCATACATATATTTTAAACCTTTCTTTGAACTTAAGGGACAGTCCTTAAAGTTCATTTAATCATATCATTCACATTTCATATATTTTTTAACATATTTAGTATACATTGGATGAACTTTAAGGACTGTCCCTTAAGTTCACTTGGAATTATATCACCTAATTTTATAATGTGCAAGCTTATTATTTTCATTCTGCCTTTTTTATGGTATACTATACACAGGTGATTGAAATTGAAATTATTATTTAAAAATACTACTACATATTCTAAACATATTTATGATGATTTTTTGAAATTCCATTCTAGAAAATTTTCTTTAAAATATCATCTATTTTCACTTATTCTCTCTATGTTAATCCTTTTTTTGGTTATGTTATATGTTAAAAACCGTTATTATGGATTGGCCATTATTTTCTGTGCTTGCCTAACTTCTTTTCTTTTATACAGATATTTTCATCCTATTGAAGAAGTAAAGAAAGATTATCATAGTGATAAAATTACGAAAGAGCATATTTTTACCTTTTCTTTTTATAACAATTACTTAAAAGTATATACCAAAAAAAACTATTCTATTGTTTCTTATCGAGAACTTTACAAAATTTTTGAGACAGATACCTTTTTCTATCTCTACTTAGATAATAGACATTCTCTTTTACTAGACAAATCTGGTTTTAAGAAAGGTTCTCCTTCAGATTTTAGGAATTTTATGAAAAAGAAATGCCCTTTTAAATATAAACTAGATAAAATAAAAAATACAAAATGAAAAAAAGTAAGAATCACTTTTTTTCATACCATAAAAAATAGTAAACACAGTTTTATGAAAAGGATAAAACTGTGTTTTTCTATGTTAATTCATTAGATTGTTCTAATTATTCTAATTATTCTAATTATTCTAATTATTTTAATTGTTTTTATTGTTTTTATTGTTTTTACTGTTTATTACTTCTTTTATCTTTTCTACATTCATTGGCAATTTTTCTTCCTGTCCTATTTTCATATCTTTCAATGTAATTTCTTGTTCTTTTATTTCATCTTCTCCTAATACAATCACATAAGGAATTTCCAATTTATCTGCATATTTGAATTTTGCTTTTAACTTTTTATTATTCAAATAAATTTCTGTATTCATCCCCATATTTCTTAACTTTGTTGCTAATTTTATTGGTTCTTCTAAGTTTTCCACCATAGGAATAATTAAAATATCTGCAACAGATTTTCTATCTGCTTGAATGATATTTAATTCGTTTAGCTTATAAAATAGTCTTGTTAAACCAATAGAAACTCCCACACCTGGTAAGCTTTTTTCTGTATAATATTCTGCTAGATTTTCATATCTTCCTCCAGAACATACACTTCCGATTTCTCTATATGCATTTAAAAAGGTTTCATATACAGTTCCTGTATAATAATCTAATCCTCTTGCAATTGTTAAATCCACTTTAAAATTAGTATCTGGAACACCAAATAATCTTACATTTTTCACAACTGTTTTTAGTTCTTCTACACCTTTTAAGTAAGTTTCATTTCTAATTCCTAGATTTTCTAATTTTTCTATTTTTTCATCAGAAGTTCCTTCGATTTCTATAAAATCAATAATCTGTTCTATTTGTTTATCTTTTAATCCTAATTTTTTAAATTCTTCTATGACTGCCTCTTTTCCAATTTTCTCGATTTTATCAATAATCCTTAATATTTCAACTGCATTTTCTTTTTGTTCTACACTCTCAAATAACCCATTTAAGATTCTTCTATTGTTGATTTTTATCGTAAAATCTTCAAAACCTAATTCTCTAAACATGGTATATATAATTGCTGGAATTTCGGCATCATTAATTAAGTCTAATTCTCCATCTCCAATAATATCGATATCACATTGATAAAATTCCCTATATCTTCCTTTTTGCGCTCTTTCCCCTCTATATACTTTTCCAATTTGATATCTTCTAAATGGGAAACTTAAATTTCCATAATTTTTTGCAACATATTTCGCAAGTGGTACAGTTAAATCAAATCGCAATGCTAAGTCTGTATCACCTTTTTGAAAACGATATATTTGTTTTTCTGTTTCTCCACCAGCTTTTGCAAGTAATACTTCTGCCAATTCGATTACTGGGGTATCTAATGGTAAAAATCCAAATTTTTTATAGGTTTTTTCTATTTTTTCTTTCATTTCATTAAATAAAATTTGTTCATTTGGTAATAATTCCATAAATCCTGCTAATGTTCTTGGTTCTATTTTTTGCATTTTACATATTCCTTTCTTTATTTACTATACATCGTTGTCTTAAATTTTAAATTGTGTGGGGCTGGTTTACTTTAACCGCCCCACATTGAAGTCCTCTGTTAGACTGTTAGACTTAGAGATTAAAATATCTAATGCATAGTTCATCCATCTCCATTGAATATCGAACACTTTTGTATCTTCCTATCACATCTCCAACTGAATCTCGTACCTCCAGCCGTCCATCTGAAATGAGACCAACTGTTTGAACTATGGTGTTCCCGTGTTCTACCCGCATGAAGTCTCCTTCCTCATTTTCCACAAAATGATATCCTTGTTCTTTCATCTCTTTTAAATTTTTCAGTATCACGCCTAACATTTTTAACCTCTCTTTCTGCATGCAATTTTTCTGGTTCTTTTGCATTATACAATAAATTTTCCTATTTTTCAATATAGCTTAGGCCTTAATTCAAGATATATTGGCTTTTCCTCTTTTATCATTGTTGCCTTTCCATGCCCTGGATATACAATTGTGTTATCTGGAAGTTTTAATAATTTATTCGTTATTGAATCCATAATATCTTCTATACTTCCTGTTGGTAAATCTGTTCTTCCCCATGTCCCTCTAAACATGGTATCTCCTGAAAATACACATGCCTCTTGTTCACAATATAGGCTAGTTGACCCTTTTGTATGCCCTGGTGTATGTATTACTTTTAATTCTAATTCTCCTAGGTGTATTAAATCCTTGTCATCAATTCTTGAATCTGCTTCTAATTCTATTGGTGGTAAATCAATAATTGTTGATAGGTTAATATTCACATCATTTAATCCTTCACTATCAAATCGATGGATTAAAACTTTTCCTCCGCATTGTTCTTTTAATTCTGTCACACCCGCTATATGGTCTCCATGGCAATGGGTTAGATAAATATATTTTAGGTTTCCTTTTAAAATATGTATCATTTCAATAATTTTATCTACATCTCCTGCTGGGTCTATTACCATAGTTTCTTTGCTTTCTTCATCAAAAATAATATAGCAATTAGTCGGGTCACCTATCCATGTATCAATCTTTTGTTCTTTTAAAATCATATTTCCTCCTTTAGTCTTGGGGAGACATGCCAAATTGGACATGTCCCTATTCTATTTCTTTCTTTTTACATCATAAACACTATTTACTTTTCTGATAACCTTTTGGGCTTTATTTAATTCATTTAAGTTTTCCACTTCAAGGGTAATATCAATGATTGCAATTCTCTCTTTTGTTGTTTTTGTATTAACGCCTAATATATTTACCTTTGTTGTTCCTAATTCTTTTAAAATATCTACTAATAATCCTATTCTGTCATTAGCGAAAATTTCAATTTCTGCTTGATATGATGATTTTTCCTCTTCATACCATTCTACATCTATCATTCTATTTTCTTCTGATATCAAGTCTTTAACGTTATAGCAATCTTTTCTATGGACAGAAACCCCTCTTCCTTTTGTGATATATCCAACAATTTCATCTCCTGGAAGTGGATTACAACATTTTGAAAGTTTTACTAAGCAGTTGTCTATTCCTTTTACAATGACACCTGAACTTGATGGCTTTGGTTTCTTTTGCTTTGCTTTTTTTAGTTCTTCTAATTTCTTTTCGATATCTTCTTCTTCATGTTCTTTTCGATATTCTTGAAGCATTCTAGCAATCACTTTTACTGGTGAATTTGCTCCAAATCCAACAGCAGCATACATTTCATCTAAGTTTTTATATTTATATTTTTCAAGCATTGGGTCAATATATTCTTGTTTAAATAAATCAGCATGTGTAAACCCTATTCTTTTTAATTCTTTTTCGATTAAGTCTTTTCCTTTTTCAATGTTTTCTTCTTTTTGTGCTTTTTTAAACCAACTTTTGATTTTATTCCTTGCAGCTGAACTTTTTACAAATTTTAACCAATCTCTACTTGGTCCTTTGGAATTGTCTGATGTCATAATTTCTACAATATCTCCACTTTGTAATGGTGTGATAATTGGCATCATTTTACTATTAATTTTACATCCTGTCATTTTGTTTCCAATCTCTGCATGTATAATATATGCAAAATCAATTGGTGTGGCTCCTCTTGGCAATACTTTTATCGCACCTTTTGGTGTAAATACATATACTTCATCTTCAAATAACTCTGTTTTTAATGTATTTAAAAATTCCTGTGGATCTTCTAGTTCTTTTTGCCATTCTAATGTTTCTCTAAGCCAAGCTAATTTATCTTCTTCTACTTTTACAGATTGCTTTCTTCCAAAATAGCTTGCTTCTTTATACGCCCAATGGGCCGCAATACCAAATTCAGCTACTTTATGCATTTCCCAAGTTCTGATTTGTACTTCAAATGGAGTTCCTTTTTCTCCTAATAATGTTGTATGAATGGATTGATACATGTTTGGCTTTGGAACAGCTATATAATCTTTAAATCTGCCAGGCATAGGATTATATAGTTCATGAACCACACCTAATGCTGCATAACAGTCTTTTACAGAGTTTACCAATATTCTTAGTGCAAATAAATCATAGATTTGGTCTAATGTTTTATTATCTCGTTTCATTTTTCGATAAATACTATATAAATGTTTTGCTCTTCCTGTTACCTCTGCATCAATTCTTTGTTTCTTTAAAGCTATACGAATATCATCCATGATTTTTTCAATAAATTTGGTTCTTTCTTCTCTTTTTTTGTTGATTCCTTCTACTAACTCATGATATTCTTCTGGTTCTATATATTTAAATGCCAAATCTTCTAGCTCCCATTTTAAAGAGTATATACCTAGCCTATTGGCAAGTGGTGCATATAACTCCCTTGTTTCTTTGGCATTTGCAATTTGTCTATCTCTTTTCAAATATTTTAGTGTTCTCATATTGTGCAATCTGTCTGCTAGTTTGATTAAAATGACTCGAATATCTTTTCCCATGGCTAGAAACATTTTTCGATAATCTTCTACTTGTTGTTCTTCTACTGAAGCAAATTGAATATTACTTAATTTGGTTACCCCTAGTACCATATCTGTAATTTCATTTCCAAATTGATTTCTTATATCTTTTTCTGTTACATCTGTATCTTCTACTACATCATGAAGAAGTGCAGCACAAATCGTACTATCATCTAGCCCAATATCTGCTAAAATATATGCTACATTAAGAGGGTGAATAATATATGGTTCACCTGAACTTCTTTTTTGACCTTTATGTTTTTCACTTGCCAATCGATAAGCTTTCATAATCAATTTAATATCTACTCTTCTAGAATGTTCTTTTCTTTTATTAATCACATCCTTGATGGTTATTTCTTTTTTTTCTTCTTTCATATATACACTTCCCTTTTCTTCTTTCATTTTAATTTTTATTGTACTTCTAAATCGCCCTCATCATATCTTTCATATTAATTTGCAATGTATCAACACCATTAAAAGTATTCACTTCTAATACGCCTACCACATCTACTTTATCACCAATTCGATATTCTTCTGCAAGTGTTCCCATATTAAATCCAATGGCATTTACTACGGTGTTTCCTTCTTTTAATGTTAATTTTAAATGTTTTCCTTCTGATAAAGCTCTAATAGAATCTATTTTTAAATTTTTAAAAGCAAAAACAGGCATTTTATTTCCTTCTCCAAAAGGTTCTAATGCTTTTAGACTTTCTACCATTTCTTTATGAATACTACCAAAGTCAACTTTTGCATCTATATGAATGACTGGAACAATTTTTTCTATATTGGCTTCTTTTGCAATATTTTCAAATTCTTTTTTAAAATCTTCAAATTTTTCTTTCTTGATAGTAATGCCTATTGCCATACTATGTCCACCAAATTTTTCAATGGTATCTGTACATTTTGATAAAGCTTCATGTAAATCAAATCCAGGGATACTTCTTCCTGAACCTGTTCCTATTCCATCTTCTTCAAAACTTAACAGGATACTAGGCTTAAAATACATTTCTGTAATCTTGGAAGAAACTATCCCAATAACACCATGATGCCAATGATGTCCTCCCACAGCAATGGTTGCATTTTCAGCCAAGTGTTCTTCTTCTATTTGTTCGATAGCACTTTCAAAAATTTTCTTTTCTGTATCTTGCCTTAATCGATTATATTCATTTAATTTATTGGTAAGTTGGGAAACTTCGTTAATATTTTTAGATAAAAATAGTTGCAAGGCATCTTCTGCTTTTCCCATTCTTCCACAAGCATTAATTCTTGGTGCAATTCCAAAAGAAATGCTGTTAGAGTCAATTTTGGTATAGCCTGATGACTGAATAATCGATTTTAATCCTATATTTTTAGTTTGTTGAATTAATAACAAGCCTAGTTTGGCAATTACCCTATTTTCATCTACTAATGGAACAATGTCTGATATGGTTCCTATACAAACGATATCTAAATATTTTAAATATGCTTCTTCCTTTAATCCTAACTTAATTCCTAAAGCTTGTATGACTTTAAACACAACCCCAACACCTGCTAACTCGCGAAATGGATATGTACTGTCTTTTCGTTTATTGTCAATAACGGCTAATGCCTTCGGTAGTACACTTCCTGGTTCATGGTGGTCTGTAACAATCGTCTCTATTCCTAAATGATTGGCATATTCAATTTCTTCGATTGCAGATATTCCACAATCTACGGTTATCATTAATTGGCATCCATTTTCATAAATCTTATCAATTGCTTTTTTATTTAATCCATATCCCTCATTTAATCTATTGGGAATATATTGAGATACTTCTAATCCTCTATCTTTCAAAAAGCTTTTTAATACAGTAATACTTGTAATTCCGTCTACATCATAGTCTCCATATATTGTGACTTTTTCTTGTTTTTCTATTGCTTGTACAATTCTATTGATTGCTTTTTCCATATCTGTTATCAAATATGGGTCATGAAAATCATTTCTTGTTGGATTTAAAAATAGTCTAATGTCTTCTTCTTTGATAATGTTTCTATTGGCAAGTATCGTTGCTAATAGCTTATTTATTTGATATTTATTACATAATTCTTCTACTTTTTCTTC
Source organism: uncultured Clostridia bacterium (assembly GCA_944390535.1). Classification (GTDB taxonomy): domain Bacteria; phylum Bacillota; class Clostridia; order TANB77; family CAG-508; genus CAG-269. The sequence goes on from CALXQV010000034.1 coordinate 38,933, forward strand.
TTCTACCTCATATATTTGCCATTTTTTGTTCATATTCCTCTCCTAATTTTAACATTTTTTATATTGTATACTATTTTATTCATTTTTTAAAGAGGGTAAGGACAATTTGTGAAATTAATCTTTCTATTTAAAATATTTTCTACTTTATTTGTTACAATTAATATAGTTATATTTATGTAATATTAATTAACTAAAAGTATTTTTATTTTTCTTACCTCTCTTTACTTGAAGTATACATAAAACCATGCTATAATTAGAGTTGATAACATTGTAAAAGTTTTCCTTGCGAGACAACACACTTTTGCAAGAGGACTATAATTATAAGGAGGAATAAAAATGTTAAAAAATGAATTAAAACTGGAAAACTTACAGGCTATTAATGAGGTGTTTAAACGCTTGAACATCTTACGTCGGTGGACATCATTAACCACCGATGGGAAGTATAATGAACTAGCTAAGCAAGCATTAAATTGTATTACTGCTTATATGCTTGCTTCATTTGTAGAGGCCCAAGGAAACATTATTAACTGGGAAAGGTTTCCGAAAATTGCTCTTTATAGAGCATTCCAAAAAGTATATGTATACTTTGATACTCCCGAGCACATTATTGAAGAAATTTGTGTTATTGGGAATATTAATAAAGATTCCTTTAATGTAGCAACTAAAGAAATTATTCAGGAACTCACCAGTGAAGAATTTTCCGATTTTCTTTCTGAAGGAATTGGAACAAATGAGATGGAAATCTATCGGGCTGCTACCAAAATTGCAACTTTAGTAGAGCTTGAAGAAAACTCCCCTTTGATGAAAGATATTGGAGAATACAGAAATAAATTTGCTGAAATCCAACATTCTCTGGAAAAATTCTTCCATATTACGGAAGTTCTCGAGTTTTCTGACCCTAGTAGTGAACTTTTTAAGATATTATTAAAGATTTCTAAGCTCAGAAATCAGAATCGGTGGGCTGTACAGCCTTACTTAATTAACTGCTCTGTCTTAGGGCATCTCTTCGACACAGCTGTTTTAGCATATTTTATAGGTTTAGAACATTTTAACTGGTCTGAAAAAACTGCTTCAAAGATGTTCTTTATGGGAATCTTCCATGACTTAGCAGAAGTATGGACAAGTGATGTTCCTTCTCCTATAAAAGACCGCATTCCTGGATTCCGTGCTGCCACAGAAAAGTACGAAATGCAGGTACTTAATAAAAACTTATATAGAAAAGTACCTGAATTCTTAGCAAACAAGCTTCGTTCAGTCATGTTCGAAGAAGAATCTAATGCTTCTTTTCATAGCATCATGAAATCCGCTGACTATTTGTCTGCTGATTCAGAATGTTGGAGACAATATGTCTCAGGAATTCGAGATTCATATTATTTAAAAGAACCACTCTTAGGATTCGATAAGAAACTAGAAGAAGGGATTTATTCTCTTCCACCAGTTTGTAAGAGCCTTCATGCATATTATATAGAATATGCTAAAAATGTAGTAGCATGAATTCCAGTTTTACCAAGCAACACATCCCAAAATTAGGATGTGTTGCTTGCTTTTTTCTTTTATTATTAATTATAAAATATTTTAAATTCTAAATAAAATTAAGCTCCTTAGTCTGTGTATATTTGTGTAAGAAAATATACATGTGACTAAAAATGCAGTTTTTACTCAAATTACTTTTCTTTAATATATCATATAACGAAAACATTATATACCAACGTAGTCATCATACAAAGAACAATTCCGCAAACCGTTGGGATTAAAAAGCTAATAGCAGTCCATTTTAGGCTTCCTGTCTCTTTTTTAATTGTAAGTAATGTAGTCGCGCAAGGAAAATGAAATACGGTAAATAACATCACATTGATAGCAGTTAATATCGTCCAACCATTTTGTTTTAGAATCTCGCCTATTGCAAATGTATCTTCCATATTCACTAATGAAGTACCTTGTATATAACACATCAATATAATAGGTAAAACGATTTCATTTGCAGGTATTCCTAGTATGAAAGCAGTTAAAATATATCCATCTAATCCCATAAGCTGTGCCAATGGGTCTAAAAAATTCGCAATTATCGTTAATAAACTTTCTCCTTGAATACCAATGTTAGCGAATAACCATATCACGAGTCCAGCAGGTGCTGCGACTGCAATTGCTCTTCCTAATATAAAAATTGTTCTGTCAAAAATAGATCTAACTAATACTTTCAAAAATTGGGGTTTTCTATATGGTGGTAATTCTAACACAAAAGAGGATGGCATCCCTTTTAATATTGTCTTAGATAATATTTTAGAAATTACTAATGTCATGATAATTCCTAAAATAATTACACCCATGACAGCTATTGTGGATACAATGGAAGCACCTATCCCTCCTATGGTTCCTGCTATAAATATAGTTGCAATTGTAATTAAAAATGGAAATCTTCCATTACAAGGAACTAAATTATTCGTTAGTATAGCAATTAATCTTTCTCTTGGCGAATCAATAATTCTACAACCTGTTACTCCACAACTATTACATCCAAATCCCATGCACATGGTGATGACAATATGGTAATTTTTAATAATGTTGATAGATATGGTGTTATAAATTATATAAAAGTAAAGTTTAGTGTATATTTTAGAATTTAATTATTATTGTTATACGTATTAAGAGAAATTAAATAACATTTTTAATAACTTGAAAATACACCTTTTTTGTGTTACAATACTCATACCATAACACAAGTATGTTTAGATAGATGTAACCTAATAATATGATTATATGTGGAGGTGAATAAATATAAGACATTTTCTTTAAACCAACTTAAATTGAGGAGGAATATTTTTATGTATATTAGAAAAAACCATGAAATACGGAATGAACAAGATGTACAAAATTTAGTTACTGCTATTATTAACAGGCAAACAAAGCCTTTTGTGCCAGAGATAATAGAAGGAATAGTTAGGTTTTATCTACGTGACTCAGAATTTTACCATAGCTATAATTTAATAAACAAACTCGTAGATGAAACTTTAAACTTGTTTCAACGACAAGATTTGGTTGCTTGCTATAACGGAACATTTTATCCAAGAGATGTATTTCTCGATGATTTTATACCGGAATATTATAATATTTTTAAGCAAAAGTGTTAAAAGAAATTGTTGTCCAATTAATTAATTGATTAAAAGGGAAAAGATGTTATTCGTTACATAGAATAGCATTTTTTCCATCTTTAATAGCGTATTTTTTATAAAATTGTAGTTTTATAAAATGGAGCAAATTAAAGTTTTTTGAATAACTTTTTTGCTCCATTTTAATTTTATCTAATAAACTTATTTCAATACTTTCCTGTTTTTCAATCCCTATTTATCCGCGTGGTGTTAAAGGAGCGACATCGCTAGATGTCGTGTTAAGAAAATTTTCATACCACTTTTTAGTATGATTTAAGTAGATCATTTTATAAATTATAATGTTAGTTATGATGTTGAAAAATTTTATTTGACAAAATATAGAATAAAGTATAGAATAAAGTACAGAATAAAGTGTAGAATAAAATTATTCTGTATGGAGGTTAGATATGAATTTAGGATTAGAATCTGAAAAAGTAGAATTTAAAAAGAGTACAAGTGAACTTATAGAAGGTGTAATATCATTGTCAGCCATGCTAAACAAACATGGAGAAGGAACATTATATTTTGGGGTTAAGAATAATGGAGACGTTATTGGACAAAAAGATTTAAATGAAAACACGTTAAGAGATGTATCAAGAAAGATTTCAGAAGGAATAAAACCTCAAATAATTCCAAATATAGCATTAGAATTAATTGAAGATAAAAAAGTTATTAAAGTATTTGTGAAAGGAAATAATATCCCATATTCAGCATTTGGAAAATATTATAGTAGATCTTTTGATGAAGATAAACAACTTACACCAGAAATGTTAAAAACATTAATAAATAGAGAAGGAGAGCCAGATTATATAGTTAATCAATTATCATTTAGTCAAGATTTAACATTTAAAATGTTAAAAGGATTATACTTATCTAATGGCATT
>CALXQV010000035.1 GCA_944390535.1 uncultured Clostridia bacterium
GTTCGAACTTTTTTATAGCACAGAAAATATAGAAATCAATCAGAAATAAAAATCTGGTTGATTTTTTTGTTGTCTCAAAACAACATTGAAGTCATCCTATTAGAAAGAATGGTGAAAGAAATGCAAAGAATTAAGCAAGAATTACAATTTGAAGAAAGCCTAAAGCAAAGACTAGAATTATAATGGAGATAGAACAAATGCAAAGAAATAAAATTATTTTATATTTATTTTTATAATGTAAAATATATGATTTTATTTACTATAACAACTTTTTTATATGTTTGGACAGGTTCAAGAAATATAGTACAAAAGTATTTTATTAGAAAAGATGACATCAAAATAATATTAAGAAATATATGTATTTTTTTATACTTATGATAGTGCTTGGATTTATTGTGAATTATAACTCATATCAAAAGTTTATGCAAAAACAAGCTCAAATATATAGTATAGCAAGTGGATATGATATGGATGATATAGTAGATGAGGCAATAAGTACATACCAAAATAATGGAAGTTATTCTGATATGTATAGTAATATAAAAGAAAAACAAGAAGAAAAATTTAAAAAAGAATTTTCTTAGAATTATGGATACATTATATTTATTCCAGTAATATATAATATAGCTTTATATGGATTAATGATATTTTTACAAAGAAAATGGTTATTAAAAATTGCTGATTAATTACAAGAAAATGACTGCACAATAAAGATAGAAAATGAGAGACACAAAAATGTATCCTACCATATATATTTATGATATTGGTCTTTCATAATCTTTCATTGTTGCTGTACTGCATATTGTTTTTCCATCTATACTTATTTCTCTTTCTTCTATTTTCATTTTTGTTTCAAAGACATTATTAAATATTCCATAAAGACATATTTCTAAATGGTTTGTATTTACAACTTTAAAATATTTGATAATGAACTTAAACATAGTATACTTTCTAATTCTGTATACTTTTTTAAAAATATTATTCGTTCCTATGAAAATTCTATTATCATTTCTAAATCTGTGCAACCTGAAATCATTCCACATACAAGCATAAACAGTATATCCGATAATTTATATGTTATATGTGCTTGACTTCTTGGGTCTTCTACTAACTCAAAAAATATACCTAATCTACTTTTTATATCCATCTTTATCACTGTTATTATTTTATCAGATTAGTTATTTTTTTTGAATTACTTCTTGTAATATTTTTGTAATATGATTAAATTCCCCTGAAATATATCAATAATATGTAGTAAAATTTAAAAATAAATGCTATAATATGAATATAATTAAGAAAGGAACAAGAAAATATGGATAATATAAATTTAATAGAATATTGGCAAAATAGTAGTAATGAAGATTATAGTGTAATGAACGTATTATATAGTAATAAGAAAAATAGTTATTCTCTATTTTGGGACATTTAGTGATAGAAAAATTACTAAATGGTTTATATGCTAAAAATAACAAAGAAAATCCTTATACGATAAAATCACATAACTTATTAGCACTTGCTGAAAAATGTAATTTAGAATTAACTAATGAGCAAGTTGAGAAATTACAAATTATTACACAATTTAATATAAGTGCAAGATATGATGATATAAAGAAAGTTTTAATCAAAAATGCACAGATGATTATACATCTGAACAAATAAAGAATATTGAGGAGGTACGAACATGGTTGAAAAGTCTATTAACTCAACAGTAATGGAATCCATACAAAAGTATATTGAAAAAATAAGTGAACATTATAAAATTGAATCAATTATCTTGTTTGGCTCTTATGTAAAAGGAGCAGAAAATGAAGATAGTGATATAGATATAGCAATAATTTCAAGTGATTTTAGTGATATTATTGAAGATGGAGCAAACTTAATTGGGCTAACTTGGAAAATAGATAATATAATAGAGCCACACCCAATAACAAAAGAAGATTTTGAAAGAGTTTCAAATCCTTTTGTAAAAGAGGTTGTAGATACTGGAATAAAAGTAGCGTAAAAAATGTAAAGAAGGAGGATTAAATATATGTTTATTAAAGAAAATAATATTATACATTCTTACAATCCAGCAAACAAAGAATTACTTGGCTCAGTTCCTATTACAACAGATTCTGAAATAGAGGTTATTGTAAGGCAATGCAAAAAAGCTTTTAAAGTATGGTCAAAATTATCATATGAAGAACGAGGAAACCGACTTAAAAAGTTTGCAACAATTCTTGAAAGCAAGTCCAATGAATTAGCTGTTCTCATGACTAAAGAAATGGGAAGACCATTATCTGAATCTCTTCCAGAAGTTTTAAAGAGTATTAAATTCATTCGTTCATTTGCTGATAAAGCTGAGCAAATGTTATCAGATTTTATTATAAATGAAATACCTGAAAAAGATATAAGAATTGTTTGTGAACCGTATGGATTAGTTGCATTAATAAAACCATGGAATATGCCATTACAAACACCTATATGGTCTATGGCACCTGCTTTAATGGCAGGAAATTCAATAGCTTTTAAGCCTTCTGAAAATTCTCTTTTAGTAGCAAAAGAACTTGAAAACATTATATCACAATGTGATTTTCTACCTAAAGGTTTAATTGGGTTTATATATGGCGATAAAGAACAAGGAACTGCTTTATTAAATAATGATATTGATATGGTTTCTTTTACTGGTAGTATGAGAGCAGGAAAAGAAATTGCAAAACAAGTCGCTGACCGTTTTATTAAAACCTCTCTTGAACTAGGTGGCAAAGACCCGATGATTGTACTTGATGATGCAAATATAGATTTTGCAGCTATGGCAGCAGTTTGGGGAAGTACAACAAATTGTGGACAGTTTTGTTCTAGTATAGAGCGTGTTTATGTTCAAGATACTATATTTGATAAATTTGTTGATAAAGCTAAGGAATTTTGTGAAAAGATCAAAGTCGGAAATGGGCTTGATAAAACTATTGAAATGGGACCAGTTGTAAATGAAAATCAGTTCAAAAAAGTTATTGAACAAATTGAAAATGCAGTAGCAAATGGAGCTAAAATAATTACTGGTGGAGGTGCTTATGCAGAAGGAGAACTTGCTAAAGGATGGTTTATACAACCAACAGTGATTGTGAATCTTAAAAACGATATGAAAATAGTGCAAGAAGAAACATTTGGACCAATTGTAAGAATTTTAAAATTCCATTCTATTGATGAAGCTATTGAATTGGCTAATGATTCTAAATATGGTTTAGGATCTTCTGTAATAACTCAAAATGAAGAAACAGCTAATTATATTTCTAGTAAACTTGACACTGGTATGGTGTGGATTAATGAACCTCTTCTTTCTAATGAATACTGTCCTTGGATTGCTCGAAAAAATAGTGGAATAGGTTATGAATTAGGTGAATTAGGAATTAAAGAATTTGTAAAATTAAAAATAATTAATGCACAATTCTCTAATAATGATACTTTACGCAAATGGTGGTATCCATACAAACAATAGAATTTAAGTAGTTATAGATATTGAATAAAAGTAGCATAAAATAAAAAATAGACTGGAGGTGAGGATTTGGAAAGATATTCGAGAAGAATGCATGGTGGAGAGTTATGGGCTAAAATTGAAGTGTTAGAAAATGTTTCTACTCCTTTGTTTAAGAATAGATAAAGTTTAAATAAAGGAGAAATAAAAATATGAATTATGAAGATAAAAAAATAGTAGGAATCGTTGCTTCAAATGTTGAACCATCAATCGCATTAAATGTAATTGGACATTTAGCAATTTCAATAGGAAAATATTCAAATGAGGAAATAATGGGAAAACCTATAATTAAAGATAAAACAGGAGTTGAGCATTTGGGTATTAGTCAGTTTCCATTTATAATAACAAAAGTAAAATCTGGTAAATTAAAAAATGCAATAGATTTAGCAAAACAAAATCCTAATTTGCTAGTAGCTGATTATCCTAGAGATATGCTAGATACTAGAACTGATGAAGAATTAGTAAATTCAATTAGTTCAAAAGAAAATGACAAATTGGAATATTTAGGTGCTATTATTTATGGCAATACTAAAGATGTTGATGAAATAACTGGAAAATACCAGTTATGGAAAATGGAATAATAAAAGAAGTGGAGCAAAATATAGTAATATATCTTGCTCCAACTTCATTTCCGACAAGTGTGTCGAGTCTTATGCAGCCATCTTCAAGCGAATAATGCGTTCAGGTTCTTCAATATTATCAATCTCCTTGAATGCAATATCTTCTGCCTCAATGGCGATTACAGTATACCAGTCTTTAGCTTCAAAAGAGCTAATAACAACCTGCGTTGTAGGGTGTTTATCTGTTGCCGCCCAAGAAAGAATGCGACAATTATTGATTCCTTCTTTGCATTTTACTCCATCGCTCTTAAGAAATTTGTTAATAACACTGGTATGCAGGAAAATCCATGCATTTTTTGTCCGCTCTTTCATCTCTGCTAAAAAGTCCAAAGCACACATGTCCTCTGGCACAGTTAAATTTAATAATTCCATATCCATACTAAGTCCTCCTTTAAAAATGTTTGTCAGTGCCATTAGTTACAAATACGAGATATTACTCATACTTAACACAATTATACAACATTTTACATAATTTTGCAAATTCCAAAACTTCGAAGATAGTGTCAATTTATTTCGGGAAATTTCTTAAAAAATTTTTACCCTTCAAAATTGTTCTATAAATAAACTGTTTTAAACAGCTCTATATTCTAATAAATTTTTAAAAAATATTTTTTCTTCTTGTGTTCCAAAATTCATTATTGGAACACTTACTGGGTTGAAATTTATGCTATCTTTTATTTTTGCATTTGCTTGATTTCTTATTTTTTCTATTTCTTTAAATTCTATTACTTTTTTACTATTTTCTAAAATTTCTTTTGTACCTATATTGTCTTCTTTTGATATTCTTAATTTACTCATATTGTTCACGTTTGTTGTACTCCATCCCATTGGTCTTGAACTCATTCTATCTGAATATATATGGCTTATATGTCCTTCTGCACTACATCCATGCAATTCTTTTTTATTTCTGTATAAATTCTTTATTCCTTCAACATTATTTAAAATGTATTTCATTAAATCTTCTTTTCTTTTTCTCGTTGTCTTTTCCATTTCTTCTGCTAATATTTCATAACATAATTCTTTAAATCGTACAAAATTTAATCTTCCTAATGCTGTTCTTATCTCTTTTTTCTTCTTCTCTTTTTCCTCTTTATTTGTTTTTGTTATCCTTCCTACTATCCCATTTACTGCTTTCTTCATATGAAATTCATCCAATACATACACACTTTTTATTATCCATTCTAATCCCGTTTTTATCCAATTTGCTCCATCTCCTGAAATGTATACTTTTTCTAAATATTCTGTGTCGTATTTATTTTCTATATATGTCATTACTTCTTCCCATAAGTCATCTATCTTTTTACTATATATTCCTCCAAAATGTCTTTTATTTTTTAGTTCAATTCTTTTTCCTTTTGCTATTATACTATCATATACTATTATTAATCTTGGTTCTTCTATTCCTCCTTTTTGTAAATGTACATGGTCTTCATCTGCTATGATATACAATTTCTTAACTTTCTTTTTCTTCTCTTTTTCTTCTGCTATTTCTGCCTTAAACTCTAATTTGTTTATTTCATTTTTTACTGTCTGTTTTGATATTTCTGTTCCATATGATGCCTTTTGTCCTGCTTTTCTATATGATGTTTCTCTTGCTTCTTCTATTAATCTTTCTTTTACATTAGGTAACATTCTTTCTCTTTTTTCTAATTTTAAAAATTGGTCTAAAAGATAGATTCTTTCTTCTGTTTCTTTATCCTGATAATATCTTCTTTTAAAATTTATTTCTCCAAATATTGATATTAAACTTCTATTATCCTTTTCTAAACTTTCAAATTTTTCTTTTCTATCTTTTAATTTAAAGATTATATTCTCTGCATATTCTACTAAAAACTGTGTTACTTTACTTCCAAATTCAATCATTTCTCTTTCTAAATCATTTGTGAAATCTGATATTCCTTTTTCTGTTATTGAATTTTTTAAACAATTTGTTACTAAACTAATGACTTTTTCGTTAAAATCGTGTAAAATATTTTCCATAAGATACCCCTTTCAATTGGTTAAATTTTCTTTTATCAAAATTATTTTAACACAATTTTGAATTGGGTATCTTATTCTTTGTTTTTTATTTTCCCGAATTTATTTTAGGTAAATTGTAAAAGTAAAATATAGTTTGTAAAATTAACGTCTATTGTAAGATTAATATCTAAAAATAGGCGCTTTTTTAATGCAAATATATTGAAAAATATGATAAATTGGTGTAAAATTAAAATA
>CALXQV010000036.1 GCA_944390535.1 uncultured Clostridia bacterium
TTTAGCTGTAAATAGAAGATTTGTAAGACAAGGAGAAGAAAGACAAGCAGATTTTATAAATATTGTAGCATGGAGTAAAACAGGAGAATTTTGTAGTAAATACTTTAAGAAAGGTCAACAAGTAGGAGTCATAGGAAGAATTCAAACAAGAACATGGGATGATGACCAAGGTGTAAAACACTATGTTACAGAAGTTATAGCAGAAGAAGCATATTTTGCTGATAGTAAAAAAGATGGCGAAGCAGGAAATGCAAATTCTTTTGAAAATACTTTTGGAAATACCGCACCAGGAAGTATGGGGTCAGATTTCGAAATGTCTTCTAATGATGACTTACCATTTTAATCAAGAGGGAGGAAGAAAAAATGGCAGACAAAAAACAAAGAAAAAATAATAAAAATTATGATGAAGACTACAATCCAAAATTTAGAAAACAAAGAAAAAAAGTATGTCTATTATGTAGTGACAAGAATTTTGTTTTAGATTATAAAAATCCAGAACAATTAAGAAAATTCATCAGTGATAAAGGTAAAATCTTACCAAGAAGAAATACTGGAATGTGTGCAAAACATCAAAGAGATATTACAATTGCTATTAAAAGAGCAAGACATATCGCTTTATTACCATATGCACAAAAATAATAAATAGATAATATATAAACTAGAAAGTCTAATGATTTTCTAGTTTTTTGTATTAAGAAAATCTTGCTAAATTATGTTAAATATAGTAAAATAGAGTTGTTGTTAAAACGTAAACAGTTAAAACTAATAAATAGTATTAGAAGAGAAAAAAGTTAAAATAATATAGATGGGAGAATACAAATCATGATGAAACAAGAATTATTAAATTTAGCAAAAAAAGTAGAAAAAAAAATAGAACCACAATTAAAAGAAATAGATGAAATTTGTAGTAAAAATAGTATAAAGGTAATAGAAGCCTTCCAAGAATGCAATTTACAAGAAATGCATTTAACAAGTTCAACTGGATATGGAATTGATGAAGTGGGAAGAAATAAAATAGAAGAAATCTATACAAAAATATTTAAGGCAGAGGATAGCTTAGTAAGAGCTCAATTTATTTCAGGAACGCATGCACTAGCAATTACATTATCTGCATTATTGCGCCCAAATGATACAATGATTAGTATAACTGGTGCACCATATGATACTTTACAAACGGTTATTGGAATTGGAAAAGAAGTAAGTGAAAGTTCATTAAAAGCATTTGGAATACATTATGAACAAATTGAACTAGTAAATAATGAATTTGATATAGAAACAATAAAAAAACGATTATCAAAAAACAATGTTAAATTAGTAGAAATCCAAAGATCAAGAGGGTATTCTACAAGAGAAAGTTTGACTATAGAAAAAATAGAAAAAGCAATACAAGCTATCAGAGAAGTCAATAAAGATGTTATCATCATGGTAGACAATTGTTATGGAGAATTTGTGCAAGATAGAGAACCGATTGAAGTAGGAGCAGATATTGCAGTAGGCTCATTGATGAAAAATTTAGGAGCTGGAATTGCAACCAGTGGAGCATATATCGTAGGAAAAGAACATCTAATACAATTATGTGCAGAAAGACTAACAGCGCCAGGAATAGGGAAAGAAATTGGTCCATCATTAAACCAAAACACAAACCTATTAAAAGGATTATTTTTTGCACCACAAGTAGTAGCAAGTAGTGTTAAAACAGTAGTGTTTGCAAGTTGCATTTTAGAAGAATTGGGATATACAGTAGAACCTAAATACAATGATAAAAGAGCAGATATTGTACAAACGATTCATTTAGGAACAGCAGAAAAGTTAATCAAATTTTGCCAAGGAATCCAAAAAGGATCTCCAATAGATTCATGTGTTATACCAGAACCAAGCCCAATGGGGGGATACGAAGATGAAGTTATTATGGCAGCTGGAACATTTACAGAAGGTTCAACAATAGAACTTAGCTGTGATGGACCAATCCGAGAACCATATATTGCGTATATGCAAGGTGGACTAACATATGACTATGGAAAATATGGGATATTAAAAGCAATTGAAGAAATGGAAAAAGGAACTTAAAGGTAGTTTTTATCGTTCAAACATGAACATAAGGGAACATAAGGGACAGTCCTTAAAGTTCAAAATATAAAATTATGAACTTTAAGGACTGTCCCTTATGTTCAGAAAGGAAACTGTTTTGAATAAAGTAATTGTTATTGGTGGTGGTCCTGCGGGAATGTTGGCAGCAATCACTGCTAAAGAAAATGGAAATGATGTTTTCCTTATTGAGAAAAATAATCAATTAGGAAAAAAGCTATTAATTACAGGAAAAGGAAGATGCAATATAACTTCTTCATTAGAAATGAAGGAGTTTATAAACAATACACCTGGGAATGGTATGTTTTTATATAGTGCTTTTCAAAAGTATACGAATAAAGATATCATTAACTTTTTAAAACGACAAGGACTAGAAGTAAAAGAAGAAAGAGGCAATCGTATTTTTCCAGTGACAGATAAATCGATGGATGTTTTAAATTGTTTTATAAATAGAATAAAGGAATTAAATATAGATATAAAATATAATACCAAAGTGGTAAAAATTTTAACACAAACTATAGAAGGAAAAAGTAGGGTTATTGGTGTAAGAACAGACAAAGAAATGATAAAGGGAAATAAGGTTATCTTAGCAACAGGAGGAAAAAGTTATCCTTTAACAGGTTCAACTGGTGATGGATATCTGCTAGCTGAAAAGTTAGGACATACTATAACACAAATAAAACCTTCATTAGTACCTTTAGAAACATACGATACAATAGAATGTAAAGAATTGCAGGGATTAAGTTTAAGAAATGTTGGAATAAAGTTATTAGATACAGAAAAAAATAAGCAAATATATGAAGATTTTGGAGAAATGCTATTTACACATTTTGGTGTTTCAGGACCAACTATTTTAAGTGCATCAGCACATTTAGTTAGATATAAACATATTGAAAGACTATTTGGTGATAAAAAGATAATCTTAAAAATAGATTTAAAACCAGCTTTAGATGAAAAGAAATTAAATGAAAGAATTTTAAGAGATTTTCAAGAAGTAAAGAACAAGCAGTTCAAAAATAGTTTAGATAAGTTATTACCACATAAATTAATACCAGCAGTAATCCATAGAACCAAAATAAATCCTGAAAAAAAGGTGAATGAAATAACCAAAAAAGAAAGAGAAAGATTAGTTCAAGAAATAAAAGGTTTTGAAGTTATCATAAAAAAATTTCGACCAATAGAAGAAGCTATTATCACAAGTGGAGGAATTCATATTAAAGAAATTAATCCAAAAACAATGGAATCTAAGAAAATAGATGGACTATATTTTGCTGGAGAAATTATTGATGTTGATAGTTATACAGGGGGATTTAATTTACAAATAGCTTATTCTACTGGTTATGTAGCAGGATTAAATGATTAGAAAAGTATAGAAAAGTTCTCGCGAAGCGAGAGTTGTGCTTGAATAGAAAAAATCGAATTTTTCCTATTCAAGAACATCGCTTCGCTCTAACAAATGCACACAAATTTTACTTGCGTAAAATTTGGCGCCTAACAATAACGCGGGCTTTAAAATATTATGAATAGAAAAAGTATTTAAGAAAGCCTGCTATTGTTCCAGATTTTAATTTAGCGAAAATAAAATGGAAAAGGAATAAAAATGAAACATTATTTAACAATAGATAATAATATAGAAACAGAAATTGTTGTAAAAAAGTCAAAGTTTATTGCAAATTTTATAAAAGTAAATTCAAAAGAGCAAGCAGAGGAAGAAATAAAAAACATAAAGAAAAAATATTTTGATGCAAGGCATAATTGTATTTCGTATAGAGTTCTAGAAGATGAGAAAATAATAGAACGATTTAGTGATGATGGAGAACCCTCTGGGACAGCAGGAGGACCAATGTTAAATATTCTACAAAAAAACAATTTAGTAAATGTCGTAATTATTATTACGAGATATTTTGGTGGAATTTTATTAGGAACAGGTGGTTTAGTTAGAGCATATTCAGAAGGACTATTAAAAGCAATAGAAGAAAGTAAGTTATTAGAAGTTACCATAGGAAGAGAAGCAATAGTAAAATTAGAATATAATCATTTTGAGAAATTTAAATATTATTGTAAAAATAATGGTATTCGAATAAAAGATACAAGTTATTCAGAAGAAATTGTTTGTAAAATAGAGATGGAAGAAGATAGAAAAGAGAGTTTATTAAGAGATTATGCCTTAAAAAAAGTAAATTTATTGAATATAGAAATTTTATCTAAAAAATATATAGAGAAAAGTATAGAAAAATAAGGCTTTCATAAAATAAATGGAAAAAATTACCAATTCAACTTGCAAATTATCATCTACAAGCATATAATCCGAATTGTAAAATATTTACAATTTATTTTTTGGAGGAAAATTATGAAAGAGAAAATTACAGTTTTAATTGCAGATGACAATCAAGAATTTAGTCAAACATTAGCATCATATATAGATGCACAAGAAGATATGGAGGTTATAGCAAAAGCAAAAGATGGAACAGAAGTAATAGATATCATAACAAATACAGTACCAGACATTATATTATTAGATGTAATTATGCCACATTTGGATGGATTAGGTGTTTTAGAAAATATTAATAAAATCAAAATAGCTAAAAAACCAATTTGTATTATGCTATCAGCAGTAGGACAAGATAAAATAACACAAAGAGCAATAGAATTAGGAGCACAATATTATGTTGTAAAACCTTTTGACATTGAAGTATTAATCAAAAGGATGAGAGAATTTAAATTTTATAAACCATCAACGCAAAACATGAATAATAATTTTATAACTAAAGAAATGAAACCACAATATATAGAGATTTCTTCAGAGAATGTAAAAACAGAAGAAAACTTAGAAGCGTTAGTAACGAATATTATTCATGAAGTAGGAGTACCTGCTCATATTAAAGGATATCAATATTTAAGAGAGGCTATTATGATGGTAGTAAATGATATTGATGTCATTAACCAGATAACTAAAAGTTTATATCCACAAATTGCCCATAAATTTAATACAACACCAAGTCGCGTAGAACGTGCTATTCGCCATGCAATAGAAGTCGCATGGGGAAGAGGACAACAAGAAGTAGTAGAGAATATTTTTGGATACACAATTTCAGCAGCTAAAGGAAAGCCAACGAATTCAGAATTTATCGCAATGATTGCTGATAAGTTAAGACTAGAATTAAAATCAGCCTAAGGAATAATTTTGTATGTATAAAAGCATTGTGAGAGTAAGAATACATAAATTTAGATAATTTGATTATGAGGCTATAAACTATATAAAAATAGTCATAAATTAAGTAAAAAATCAGAGGCTAAGGCAATAAATGAAATATTCATATGACAATAAACTTCCAAGATTTATTGGTTAATATTTAAAAATGTTAATCAGTAAATTTTGGAGTTTTTTTGTATTATCGACAATATAAAGATGTTGACATATTACAAGAAATTTTTAATCACTCATCGCCATCAGTTACATTACGATACATAGGGATTAATCAAGATAATATAGATAAATCATATATGAATTTTAGTTTATAAAAAAATGTAAAATTTTACAGTGTTCGCTTGATTTTTGCAAACAAATGTTATATAGTATTAAACATAGGAAATGAGAATATCCAGATATAACGCTTACCTGAATAATACACAAATCGCTTTGCGATTTGGCAGCGTTATAAGCAGATGTGGTCTGCCTCCAATAAGGAGGTGAGGCGTATGGTAGAAATACAAACATTAATTGCAACAATATACATATTATATTATTCATTAATTGGAGTAACTATCATAGCTCTTACTTCGATAATAGCACTTGTAATACTACTTTGTAAGAGCAAATAAACAAAAAAAAAACAGACACATCTGTAAACTCGCCAAAGTTTGATGTGTCTAAAACATTATCCCGAGGTTGACCACGTTTGTGGTTTCTCCATTTCCTATAATTATTATACACAGATTAAATGGATTTGTCAAATAATATTTTTATATTTACATAACAAAAACTATTGAAAAAGTATTAAAAATATGTTATAAGTTATGTAGTTTAGTAATCAAATGTGTGATTTAAAATTAAAAATTTTATTCATTGTTATTTAATTCTTATAATACTAAATTCAGTAAATATTGAAAAAATGCTAATATTGTGATATTGAATATACAGGTGAAGATGTATGAATAAAAAAACAAATAAATTAGCAAAGATTACAAGCACATTATTAGTAATCATAGTTTCAGTTATAGGACTAGCTTATTATTCCAACAATGAAAATATAGAAAATAAAATTTCGTACGAAATATCAAATATACCAGCGTATAATGGAAAAATATATATTGAAATAAACAATAATATTCCAGAGTTTCGTAACGAAGATTTTAATATTGAAGAAGATTATTATTCTGATTTACAAAATGGAAAAGTACGGAATGGCAATGATAAAAACAAATTGGGAAAAAGCAAATAGTGATGAAGAAAAAAATAATTATTCATGGATTAACCCATCAGGTTTTATACAGGAAAAATATGAAACCAATATTGTACCTGGAGGATATTTATACCACAGATGTCATTTAATTGGTTGGAACATTGGGGGAATTGATGTAGACAAAAGAAATTTAATTACTGGTACAAGAGATTTTAATGTAGAAGGTATGAAAACATTTGAAGATAAAGTATATAATTATTTAAAGGAAAATCAAACCAATAGTGTATTATATAGAGTGACCCCGTATTTTGAAACAGATAATGAGTTGGCAAATGGGGTAAATATTGAAGCATATTCTATTGAAGATAATGGAAAACTGCAATTTAATATATACATATATAATGTTCAAGATGGCATAGCTATTAATTATACAACAGGAGAAAGTGAACTGACTAAATAAAAAGGAGGTAAAATTTGGACTTAAATTTATTTGAAAATAGAGAAAAAAACAATAACAGTTTCATAGATAAATTTTTAGAAGAATTGAAGAATGTATTGAATAATTTTGAAAGCAAAAAGCAAAACAATGATATTCAAAATAGCAATATTCAACAAAATAATACTAAAGAAAAAAATGTATTAGATGAATATAATTTATTTGAAAAAAGGAAAATATTTTTAGATAATAAAAGTAGAAAAGGGAATGATTTTGCATGGGTTACAGATGAAAAATCTGCTTGTATATCAGAACATGGAGATGGTGGACCATATTTCCTATCTGAAACAGATTTACCACAAAATGTAAAAGTTGGTGAGGTATATGAAAAAATTAATGGAAAATATGTGTATAATGATGAGGTTACAAAAGAATTAAACAGAATAACAAACTAGGAAGCAAATAGTAGATTTTTAAGTTTTTGTAAATATATAAAGTTTTATGAATTCTTTATTGAGATTTCTTAAAAAATCTCTTAAAATCATACTAATAAACATTTTCAAGTAAAACCAATAAATATTTATTGGTAAGGAAAATTTTATTGTCTTTGTAACCTATGGCAAAATCTAAGAAGTTTGTTTTATAAAAATCCGACATGCAATAGAAGTTGCATGGGAAAGAGGACAGCAAGAAGCAGTAGAAAGTATATTTGGATACACCGTATCAGCAGCAAACGGAAAACCAACTAATTCAGAGTTTATCGCAATGATTGCTGATAAATTACGCTTAGAATTAAAATCAGCATAGAATATGGACGGAAAACTTGTAAGAGTAAGAACACATCTTAAAAAATAGGTGTGTTCTTTTTGTATAAAATGAAAAAAATTGGAAATACTGAAAATAAATACATAAGAAAATAAGGAGGTACAGATGGAAGATATCGATTTAAAAAATATGATCATTTTAAAAGATTTACCATCTAATATAGTAAAAGAAGCCTATGTAGTATTCAAATCTAATAAAATGATACGAAAATTCCAAAAAATAAATAAAAACAATGAAAAAAAACAATTTGAGAAGGGAGACGAAGATAATCAATATGCAATAAAAGAAGCAGAAATGTTAGTATCAGAATATATAGAAAAAGTAGAAAAATCAGAAAAAGAAGTTATTTTAAATTCTAAAATCAATAAAAAATTAAAAAAATATGCATATATAACAAGTATGATTATACTTATACAATTTATATTATTAATCATAAAATAGGAATAAAACACCTTTTCCAAACATATAGTTTAAGGAGAAACTAAGGAAGAGGTGTTTTTTTATGGAAAGAGCAATGACCGTAGAAGAAAGAATTAGACGAGCAGAAGAAATTTATGAACGTCGTAAACAAAATGAAGGATTAGCAGTAATTAAAGAAAGTAAAACAAAAGAAAAAAAAGATATTAAATTATTAAAAAAAATGCTAATTCAATTAATAGTATGTATATGCATATATCTAATTATTTATACAGTACATAATAACCAATATATTTTTTCAGAAGACTTCATTCATAAAGTAAAAGAAATTATTTCTTATGATATTGATTTTGGAAAAATATATGAAGATATTAAAAATTATGTAATACATAGTTTGAATAGAGAAGAAGAAAAACAAAAGGATGAAGTAAACATAGAAGAAAATGATGAAACCAATAATGGTATTGGAGGAGCAAGCGAAGAAGTTGTAGAACAAGCAGAAGAAGTAGAAGAAAATCAAAGTTTATCCCAAGAAGAACAAGATATTGTCGATGTGAAAAATACAACTAGTTTTATAAAGCCAGTAGAAGGAAGCATTAGTTCGATATATGGATATAGAGATACAGCAACGGGAACAGTACCTAAAAACCATACAGGAACAGATATAGCAGCAACTATGGGGACAAAGATAAAATCAGCAACTGATGGGCAAGTGGTGTTAGCATCTGAAGAGGGAGATTATGGAAAACATATAAAAGTGCAAATTGGAGAAGTTAGTATTATTTATGCACATTGTAATAGTTTATATGTGAAAGAAGGAGATATGATTACACAAGGACAAGAAATAGCAGAAGTAGGTTCTACTGGGAATTCAACAGGACCACATTTACATTTTGAAGTCAGAATAGCAGAAAGGACAGTCGATCCACAAAAGATATTAGATTTATAAAGGAGAAATGATGAAGTTTAGGGTTGATTTAAAGATATTTATATTCGTAATATTATTTTTAATTACAAACCAAGTAAAAATATATGCGATGATAATGATATTTGCTATAATACATGAATTAGGGCATTTAATAGCAGGTCTTATATTAGGGATGAAACCAGAAAAAATGGAGATAAAGCCATTTGGGGTTACCATTCAATTTCAAATAAAAAGAGAAGACTATATGATAAAAATAAAAAAAGCCAATTTTTTAGAAGTAAAAAAGATTTTTGTAGCACTTGCAGGTCCTATAACAAATGTAGTACTGATTATGCTATTAATTCTATCTAATATATTTAATGAATATGATAAAATGATTATGATATTTTCTAATGTGACATTAATTATATTTAATATATTACCAATATATCCATTAGATGGAGGAAGAATATTAAAAGGTATTATATATATCATAAAAGGAAAACAGATAGCTGAAAAATACATATATTATATATCATATATAACTTTAATCATGATAACAATGGTAAGTAGTATTAGTATATTATACTTAGAAAACATAGCTATTTTTTTAGCGGTTATCTATTTATGGGGGATACAAATAAAAGAACACAGGATTTATGAAAATAGAAAAATATTATATGATACAATCGAAAAAGAAATGAAAAAATATGATTATGAAAATATAGAAATTCCTATTGAAAATAAAGTAAATTAATAGTAAACTATACTAAAGAAACAGGGAGGTAATACAAATGATAAAAAAAGAAACAGGTGTTACGTTAATTTCTTTATCAATAGCTGTTATTATCATATTAGTTATAACAGGAATGATAGTGTATTCAGCAAAGGATAGCGTTTATATAGAAAAGTTGACAAATATGCAAAATGATGTAGCAAATTTAAGAGATAAAGTATCTTTATACTACTCAAAATATGCTGATATACCAGCTAAGACAGAATATCCAGATGTTAGTAATCTAGAAAATGCTGGAGTGATTGGAGCAAATGATACAGGGAAATTCCTAATCTTGGAATTAGAAAGTTTAGAAGGTCTAACATTAAATTATGGAAAAGACTATGAAACATATAAGGCGAATAACTATGAAAATTTAACAGACTTGACAGACATATATATTATAAATGAAACCAGTCATAATATTTTCTATGTAGAAGGCATACGTGTAAATCAAAATGGTGAAACAAAAATGTATTATACAGATTATACACAAGGAGATAAAGAAGCGGTAGAAATTATAGAAGTCAAAGAAATACCGATACCAGAAGGATTTTATCATGTAGGCGATACAACGTTAAAAGAGGGATATGTAATATCAGATGAAAAAGAGGACGACCTAGACAATACAAAAGGTGGAAATCAATATGTATGGATACCAGTAGATGGAATTTTAGGAGAAGATGGAACAATCGATGATGTGAGAGGAACCAATGGAAAAAAGAAGATATTATTAGGAAGATATGAATTTAATGAATTGGGAGTACCATCAGAATATAGTGAAAATGATTATAAAGAAGAAACACAGCAAGAACATACTACAAGCGGATATGGAAATACAATAGCAAAAGATATAGAAGGATTTATAGAAAGTGTTAGGAAAAATGGAGGATATTATATCGCAAGATTTGAAGCAAGTAAAAATGTAGAAACTAACAAAGTAGAAAGCAAATATGGAAAAAACGTATATAATAATACAACGCAATTAAATGCAGCAAGTGTATGTCAAAATTTATATGCAGGGATTCATAGTGATTTAATGAATAGTTATGCATGGGATACAGCAATATTATTTATACAAAAATATTCAACAGATGATGATTATTCAAGACAAAAAAGATTGCAAGCAACTTTAGAAAGTACAGGAAAAGCAAGCAATGGAACTGATTATGATGTAAGATGTAATATATATGATATGGCAGGGAATTGTATGGAATGGACAACAGAAACTTCTGATGATTCTAAATACCCTTGTATGGGAAGAGGAGGTAGTTATTACTACAGCGATGATTTCACAAGTGATCGTATCATAGGTAAGACAGTAAGCTCTTACGATTATATTTCTTTCCGTCCTATTTTATATTTCTAACCCTGCTTACTGTAAAACTAGTATTAGTGAATAAAAAGTGCCATAAGTGGCACTTTTTATAATATAATAGAGATGTATTTTGATAAAATGCAAAAAAATGTAAAGAATTTGTAATATTTTAGAAATATTTTTGTAATTTTAGAGAGAAATATCATTGACAATTAATGGATTTCATTATATGATATACACATCAAAAAATATGTGTTTTTAAATCCTAAGGAGGAAAATTATGGGAGAAGTAATCGTTATCACATCAGGAAAAGGTGGAGTAGGAAAAACAACAACAACAGCAAATTTGGGTTCTAGTTTAGCATTAGAAGGAAAAAAGGTAGTATTGATTGATACAGATATTGGACTACGTAATTTAGATGTTGTTATGGGATTAGAAAATAGAATTGTATATGATATTGTTGATGTTGTAGAAGAAAAATGTAAATTAAGACAAGCATTAATAAAAGATAAAAGATTTAAAGAATTATACCTATTACCAGCAGCACAAACCAGAGATAAAAGTGCCGTAAATGAAGAGCAAATGAGAAATTTGGTTGAAAAGCTAAAAGAAGAATTTGACTATATATTAATAGATTGTCCAGCAGGAATTGAACAAGGTTTTAAAAATGCAATAGCTGGAGCAGATAGGGCAATTGTGGTTACAACTGCTGAAATATCAGCTATAAGAGATGCAGATAGAATTATAGGACTTTTAGAATCATCTGATATAAAAAATCCAGAATTAGTAGTTAATAGAATAAGACCTAATATGGTAAGAAAAGGTGAAATGATGGATGTGGATGATATTGTAGACTTATTATCGATTGACTTAATAGGTGTTGTACCAGATGATGAATATATTATCACACAAACGAATAAAGGAGAGCCTGTTATTCAAAATAGAAGAGCACCATCAGGAAAAGCATATATTGAAATTGCCAAAAGAGTATTAGGTGAAAAAATAGAAGTAACCATTCCAGGTAGGGAAAAAGGATTTTTTGCAAAATTAAAAAGATTATTTAAAAAATCATAGATAAAACAAAAAGTTGGAGGGAAATTTAAGCATGTTTGAAAACATAATGAAATTCTTTAATAAGGTAAGAAAAAAAGAACAAAAAACAGCACCAAATTCAAAAGAAGCTGCTAAAGAAAGATTACATTTAGTACTTATGCAAGATAGGGCAAATGTTTCAGCAGATTTCTTAGAATTAATGAAACAAGAAATTATAGAAGTAATAAAAAAATATATAGATATAGATGAAAGAGCGATAGATGTAAGATTAACGAATAAAGAAAATGAAGATGGTACAAATGGAGCTCCAGCTTTATATGCCAATATACCGATTTTAAACATAAAAAATGAAGCAAGAAAAATAGAGAAAAAGGAAGAAGAGATAAAAGCAGATAATAAAAAAGAGATAGAAAAAGGAAATTCTAAGAAGGATAAAAAAGAAACTGATAAAGAGAAAGAAAAGTCAGAAAAAATAGAAGAAAATAGTGTGCCACAAGAGGACAAGACAGAAGATAAGGAGAAAGAAAAAATACAAGAAGAAAATATAGAAACAGCAGATAAAAAAGAAGAAAAAAGTGACTTAGAAGATAAGGAAGAAATTGTAGAAGAGGCAAAAACAGAAGAGGAATTAAATCAAAGTGAAAAAGATATGCAATCGTAAAAGATGTTTATATGCATAGAGAATATTTCCTGTACAATAAAAATAGAAAAAGAGTGATTTAATGAGAAAAAGAGAATTAAAAAATATGGAGTGGGGAATTTTAATTACTGCAATTATTCTGTGTATTATAGGAATAGTTGCATTATTTTCTGCCACACAAGAAACTGAATATGAAGAATTTACAAAACAGATAATTTGGCTAGTAGTTAGTCTTATAGCTATGGTAATTGTTATGTTTATAGATTACAACTTATTACTGAAAGCATCACCAGTATTATATGGTATATTTATTTTACTGTTAATAGGGGTATTATTTACAGCACCGATTAATGGAGCAACAAGTTGGTTTAATATATTTGGATTTTCATTTCAACCAGGAGAATTTGACAAAATATTTGTTATATTATTTTTAACTTATACCATTATTAAGATTCAGCGTAAGGGACAAGATGAGATTAACAGAATAACGAGATTACCAATTGCATTAGCAGTTGTAGGTTTACCTGTTTTATTAATTGTTATGCAACCAGATTATGGAACAGCACTAGCATATATTGTAGCAATGGCATTAATATTGTTTTCTGCGGGATTAGACAAGAAGTATATTATAGGGACAATTTTATTAATTGTCATTGCAGTACCTTTATTATATAATTTTGTTTTACCAGAACATGCGAAGACAAGGATTGATGTGTTTCTAAACCCAGAATCTGACCCTAGGGGAGCGGGATATAACATTATTCAATCTAAAATCGCCATAGGATCTGGAGGATTAACAGGAATGGGAATACTAAAAGGAAACCAAACACAATTAGGTTTCTTATATCCCAAAACAACAGACTTTATATATTCTGTTATTGGAGCAGAAATGGGATTTATTGTAGCAGGTGGCATCATTTTACTGTATGTTTATTTAATCACCAAAGGCATTTACATTGCTAAAACAGCAAAAGATAAAGCTGGTTCTCTAATTGCCATTGGAATTACAGGAATATTTTTGTTCCATGTATTAGAAAATATAGGAATGGTCATGGGATTATTACCAATAACAGGAGTACCACTACCATTTATTAGTTATGGAGGAAGTTCTTTAATTACAAATTTTATATGTATAGGATTATTATTAAATATAAGTGGTAAAAGACAAAAAACAATATTTGTACAATAAAAGAAAAGGAAAAGCTAGTTTTCCTTTTTGTTGTTTAATAAAAGGAGAAAACAATGGGATATGTAAAAAAACTAAAAATTGGAAATGTAGAATTGCAAAATAATTTTATATTAGCCCCTATGGCAGGAGTTACTAACAGACCATTTAGAATGATATGTAAAAAATATGATGTAGGAATGGTTTGTACAGAAATGGCAAGTGCAAGAGCAATGTTTCACAATGATTTAAAAACAAAACGATTGCTAAACACAGAGGGAGAAAAAAGACCAATTAGTATGCAAATTTTTGGTAGTGACGAAGAATCAATGGCATATGCAGCAGAATATGTAAGCAATATGGCAGATATTATAGATATTAATATGGGATGTCCTGCTCCCAAAGTAGTAAAAAATGGAGATGGTAGTAAATTATTATTAGATTTAGAGAAGGCAGAAAGTATCTTAAAAACAGTGATACATTATTCAAAAGTACCAGTTACCTTAAAAATTAGAAAAGGATGGGACAAAGAAACTATAGTAGCTGTAGAAATGGCAAAAATTGCAGAGAAAGTAGGAATATCAGCTATAACCATACATGGAAGAACCAGAAGTGAATTTTATACAGGAAAAGCAGATTTAGACATCATAAGACAAGTAAAAGAAAGTGTTCATATACCAGTCATTGGAAATGGAGATGTAGTAGATGGAGAGTCAGCAAAGAAAATGTTTGACTATACAGGTGTCGATGGTATTATGATAGGAAGAGGAACGTTTGGAAAACCATGGATATTTAAAGAAATCATAGAATATTTAGAAACTGGTAAAAAAATAGAAGAACCTACCAATTATGAAAAATTACAAATAATAGAAAAACATATAAATTTGGCAGTAGAAGAAAAAGGAGAAATAGCTGTCAAAGAACTTCGAAAACATATTGCATGGTATACAAAAAATCTTAAAAATTCAAGTGAATTTAGAAATTCTATTAATAAGATAGAAACGAAAGAAGAATTAATCAATAAAATAGAAGAATATTTTAAAAGCCTTTAGAATAAGATATAGCAAAGATACAGTTTAGTGTCTAATTCCTCGGAGGTATATATATTATATTTTTCGCTATCCCAACACTTTACATACTCTAATCAAATCAGTTCCCACGGAACTGTCACTGATTTAATAAGAGTATGTAGTGTGTCGGTCCCCACGAAACCCGCTTAAAATATAATATATATACCTCCGAGAAATTAGACACTAAACAGAAACTTACTTATATTTTATTAGGAGGCTTTTATTGAATAAAAATAAAACATTAAAAAAAATAATCATTATTATTACGTTAATTGCCATTTTTTTTGCTATATTTTTTTATATAACAAAGAGTAAAAAAGTGAAAATTGGAAATACTAGTAGTAGTCAAGAAATAATTGAAATGATTTTAAATATTAGTTCATATGAAAGTGTTGTAGAAGTAGAAGTAAATAGCAATAAAAATGTGAATCAATATGTCATAAAACAAACATACATCTTTCCAGATATATCTGAACAAGAAATATTAGAGCCAGAAAATATACAAGGTGTAAAAATTACAAAACAAAGAAATGAGTTAAAAGTAGAAAATACCAATTTAAATATGACAAAAATATATAGTAATTATCCATATATAACGAGTAATTCTATAGATTTAAATACATTTATAGAAATATATAAGCAAAACAAAGAGCAAACATATAAAGAAAAAGATAATGAAATTATTTTAGAAATAGAAACAGAAGGAAATATATATACAAAATATCGAACCTTATATATTAGCAAAGAAACAGGAAAACCTACGAAAATGGAAATAAAAGATAATAGCAAAAAGACATTAATTTACATATTATATAAAGAAGTAAAGTTTAAATAAAAACTTTACATGGCTAATATTTAAAATAAAACACATACTTGATAATATAACAATATTGGGAGTGAAACAAATGGTAATCAAAAGAGGAGATATGTTTTATGCAGATTTAAGCCCAGTAGTAGGATCTGAGCAAGGTGGAATTAGACCTGTACTAATTATACAAAATGATTTAGGAAACAAATATAGTCCTACAGTAATTGCAGCAGCTATTACTTCACAAACAGGAAAAAATAAATTACCAACACACATAGAAATTGATTCTGAAAGCTGTGGATTAAAAAATAATTCAGTTGTTTTAACAGAACAAATCAGAACAATTGATAAAAGTCGATTAAAAGAAAAGATAGGTCATATAGATGATGAAAAAATCATTAATCAAGTAAATAATGCATTAGGTGTAAGCTTTGGGCTAGAAGAATAAAAGAGGATTTAAGCAAATTTAAATCCTCTTTTCATTATTATACTCTCAATTTTTTTATAATTTTAATTTCTTTATATAAGTTATCAATAATTGCTTTTCTAGTATTATAAGCTTCTAGATATTCTTCATAAATTTGTTCTAAATTATCTACTGTTTCTCCTGGTTTAGCCAAAACAGCAATTCCTTCACTATAATAATTTCTATTTTTTTCATTTTTAGCTTTTTCCATTTTCTCTTTATATTTTAGCATTTGTTTTAAACGTTTCATTTCTTCTAATAAAGAATCTACATAGCTTTGTGTGCAAGTGATTTCATACTCGATATCATCAATAACAACTTTAAATAGAGTACGAACAATAACAGGGTTGCTTTTACCAAGTTTGGTCTCTTCTGCAAGTTGGTTTAAAGTACCAGAATAGTCAGGTGTAACAGAAGGTTTTGTTTCATCAATTAAGATTTTTAAAGTGTCAGAAATACCAATGTGAGACTTATATTGTCTTTTACTGACAATTGCATCATACTCATCAGCTACTCGTATAATTTGTCCTTCATAAGGAATATCTTTTTTCGTTAAACCTTGGGGATAACCAGAACCGTTTAAAGCTTCATGATGATATAAAGCACCAGCTGCATAAGGTCTTAATTTTAAATCTTTCATACACATTTCATAACCTAATGTCGTATGTTTTTTCATTATCTCATATTCTTCTTCTGTTAATCTAGAAGGTTTTTGTAAGATAGCAGGAGGAACAAACAATTTTCCTATATCATGTAGATAAGCACAAATGGTACAATATTCTATAAAACCTTTATTACAATGCAAATATTCACAAAGTCTACAAGTTAAAGCTGCTACATTTTCAGAATGTTTTCTTGTGAAAACATCTAATGTATCTAACATATTCAATTGATAACGCAAGGTTTTATCTAAATTATATGATTTTAGATTTGTTTTATCATAGAAATCAAATTCTGATTGTTTCATAAAATCCACTCCTATCAAAATTATCATATCATTAAATAAAAAAAACTGCAATAAAAATAAAAGGATTAGATATAGAAATCAAAAATATTTAGTAATAAAAGAAAAAAGATTGACATAATCTGGAAAAGAATATATAATAGGAAAGATACATGGAAACCCTGATTCTGAAGAGGAGGTTAAAAAATGAAGACGACCAGTTGTATGAAAATGTATCGTTTTATAGAATGGTTTGCGATAAAGAGACAGCTACGGAATACATTGATTTCGTTACCATTAGCTATGAAATACCATCATGGCCAAAAGCGGGATGGAGGAGATCCGTATGTTATACATCCTTATAGAGTATGTATAACTTTAATTCTCTTACGACCTGAATTTGCTTTCCGCAGAGCATATCCTAAAAAGACTGAAAGATGGATATGGAGAAGGTGTGATGTTTTATTTTCCACGGCATTATTACATGATGTCCTAGAAGATGTCTCCTTGCCTAGGAAAGGTAAAGAATTGGTTAAAAACTATCATTTGGAGAGAGAGGTTTTAAAGAATATTAGAATTCTTACAAAGCCACCTAAAACCAAGAGGATGTTTTTAAGCAGTTTACAAACAAAAATGTATTATCGAAAGATATACCATGCATTAATACCGTCATTGGCAAAGCCAGCTGATCGAAAGGATAACTGCAGAACATTCGGCGTGTTTGATACGGTACGCAAGAGAAAGTACATCATAGAAACCTATGAGTACATATATCCATTGTGCAAAGAGGCAAAACGGAAATACCCTGAATTTGCACAAATTTTTGATAAACTCATGAGCTTAATTGAAGAAAGCATTAAGCCATATGAGTATCTATTAACTGGTTAACCTCGAGAAAGGGAGTCGGCGCATGTTGACTCCTTTATCCGTTATCACTATCATTTTTAAATTTAAAAGCACGATTACTTTCTTATACATAACCATTGAAAAATAGCCAAAAGTGTGGTAATATAGGTAAGGTAAATAAACAGGAAAAATAATCATTGTGACAATGTTTATATATAAAGAAGGGAATGAGATAAAAAATGTATAGAACAAAAACTTGTGGAGAATTAAATATACAACATGTAAAAGAACAAGTAGAACTTGCAGGATGGATTCAGAAAATAAGAGATTTAGGTGGAATGACTTTTATAGATTTAAGAGATGAATTTGGAATCACACAAATTGTTGTAAATGATGAAGAATTAAAGAAATTCGTAAAGGAATTACATACAGAAACTTGTATCCATATAGAAGGAGAAGTTGTGGAAAGAACAAGTAAAAATCCACATATGAAAACAGGAGAGATAGAAGTCGTTGCAAAAAAAATAGAAGTATTAGGAAAATGTAAAAACGTACTTCCTTTTGAAATTAATACAGACCAAGAAGTTAGGGAAGATCTACGATTAGAATATAGATTTTTAGACTTGAGAAATGAAACACTACACAACAACATTTTGTTACGTTCAAAAATATTAAAAACAATAAGAGATAAAATGGATGAATTAGAATTTACAGAAATTCAAACACCAATCTTAGCAAATTCTTCACCAGAAGGTGCAAGAGATTATTTAGTACCAAGTAGATTAAATCCAGGAGAGTTTTATGCACTTCCACAAGCTCCACAACAATTTAAACAATTATTAATGGTTAGTGGATTTAATAAATATTATCAAATTGCACCATGTTTTAGAGATGAAGATCCAAGAGCTGATAGAGCACCAGGAGAATTTTATCAATTAGATTTTGAAATGAGTTTTGCTACACAAGAAGATGTGTTTAAAGTCATTGAAGAGGTTGTACCATATACGTTTGAAAAATTTACAAATTGGAAAGTAGATAAAGGACCATTTATGAGAATTCCATATAAAGAAGCAATGGAGAAATATGGAATTGATAAACCAGATTTAAGAAATCCGTTGATTATTCAAGATGTAACAGAGGTATTTAAAGACTCTGAGTTCAATGCATTTAAAGATAAAACAATAAAAGCCATTATTGTACCAAATGGAGCAGAACAAGGAAGAAAATTCTTTGATAAAATGGGTGAATTTGCAGTAACAGATGAAGTAGGAGCAAAAGGATTAGCTTGGACAAAATTACATAATGAAGGAAATATTCAAGGTGGTATTGCAAAATTTATTACAGAAGAAATCAAAGAAAAATTAGAAAAAGATTTTGGACTAGAAAAAAATGCAAGTATTTTCTTTATTGCAGATGAATTTGAAAAAGCACAAAAAATTGCAGGACTTGTCAGAATTGAATTAGGAAAACGATTAGATTTAATTGAAAAGGGTGTATACAAATTCTGTTTTATTGTTGATTTCCCAATGTATGAATTGTCTGATGAAGGAACCATTGATTTTAGCCATAACCCATTTTCAATGCCACAGGGTGGGCTAGAAGCTTTAGAAAATCAAAATCCATTAGATATATTAGCATATCAATATGATTTGGTATGTAATGGATATGAAATGGCATCAGGAGCTGTTAGAAACCATAATCCAGAAATTATGGTAAAAGCATTTGAAATTGCAGGATATAGTGAAGAAGATGTGAAAAATCGATTTGGGGCATTATATAATGCGTTCCAATATGGAACACCACCACATGCGGGTGCTGCGCCTGGAATTGATAGAATGATTATGCTTATTGCAGATTCTCAAAATATAAGAGAAGTGATTGCCTTTCCAAAGAATAAAAGAGCAAGAGATTTATTAATGAGAGCGCCATCTGTTGTTACAGAACAACAATTAAAAGATGTACATATTCAATTAGATTTAAATGAAAAATAAATGAAAATTTTACTATGTCCACATATTTTTTTAAAAAAATATGTAGCATAGTATCAGCCATAGGAAATAAAAAGAAGCAGATGTAGGTGTTACCTTATACACAGATAGTTTGAATTTGTTAAATATTTTAGAAACTAATAACCATTAAAAACATTTATATAAATTGTGGAATGGAGGAAGCATCATGGAATATAGATATAAACCTAGTGGAGTTTGTTCAAGAGAAATGATTATAGAATTAGATGGTAATATCATAAAAAAATTAACAATCATTGGAGGATGTGCTGGAAATACAGTAGGAGTTTCAAGACTAATAGAAGGAATGAATATCAATGAAGCAATTAGAAGATTAAAAGGAATTCCTTGTGGTATAAAAGGAACTTCCTGTCCAGACCAATTATCAAAAGCATTAGAAGAAGTGAAAGAAAAATACAAGCTAGAATAATTATCATAATAATTATTCATTTTAGGAAGCATGTATCGTATTTTTTTCTATATATTCCTTTTGATAAAAAATAATAAAATACAGATAAAACTGGAATGAGGAATTTGAATGAAAGAAAAAGTATTATTAGGAATGAGTGGTGGCGTAGATAGTTCGGTGTCAGCCATTCTTTTAAAAGAAGCAGGGTATGAAGTGATCGGTTGTACAATGAATTTACTCGAAGAACCAAATGAAGAAACCATACAAGATGCAAAAAAAGTGTGTGAAAAGTTAGGAATAGAACATCATGTTTTGGATTGCAGAAAGCAATTTAGATGTCATGTAATCGATACATTTATTTCTGAATATGAACGTGCAAGAACACCAAATCCTTGTGTAGAATGTAATCAATATTTAAAATTTGGTGTTTTTTATGACAAGGCAAAAGAATTAGGCTGTCAATACATCGCAACAGGACATTATGCTAAAAAAGAATATTCAGAAAAATATAAACAATATGTATTAAAAAAATCAAATGAAGAAAAAAAAGACCAGACATATTTTTTATACACTATTCCTAAAGAAAAAGTACAAGCCATTTTGTTTCCATTACAAGATAATGTAAGCAAACAAGATACAAGACGATTAGCAGAAGAATACGGACTAGAGATTGCTAACAAAAAAGATAGTCAAGAAATCTGTTTTATCAAAGATGATGATTATCAAAGATTTTTAAAAGAAAATATGAACGAAAAACCTAAAAAAGGGGATATTGTTTTAACAACAGGTGAAAGATTAGGAACACATAATGGGCTTATCAACTATACAATAGGCCAAAGAAAAGGATTAGGGATTTCTTATAAAGAACCATTATATGTTGTAAAATTAGATATGAAACATAATCAAGTGATTGTAGGAACTGAAAAAGAGCTGTATAGTAATCAGTTAGAAGCCATTAATATCAATTGGATTGTAAATATTGAAAATACATTAGCAGAAGGATTAGAATGTTTAGCAAAAATACGATATAGAGCAAAAGAAGCAAAAGCAAAAGTAACAAAAGAAAATGAAAAAATAAAAGTAGAATTCTATGAACCACAAAGAGCAATTACTCAAGGTCAGTCTGTTGTGTTTTATGATGAAGATGGGATTGTTCTAGGTGGAGGAAAGATTAGATAATTGTTAGAAATTAAATAAAAAAAGAAAGACTATGCTTGGCTTAAGTGATAGTCTTTTTTAGGTTTAGTATCGATAGAAATAATTAGTATCGATACAGATACTCCTCTTTTACCATGGCTTGGATTAAGAAATTGTCACTGATGGAGAATCCTCCATGAGGTATCCACCCCTCATCTATAAATCCTTGAATTTTTTCTTCGAACTTCTGGAAGTCCTTTTCCCGCTGTTCTTGGGAATGAATAGGGGAATACATCCGTACTATTTTATACATAAAATGATAACCTCCTTTGAGTAGGTGCCAAGCTAACCTTTTATACTTTTATTATACTAAATATATAGATCAAAGTAAAGATATTGCTTAGAAATACAATTATAACAAAAATTTTTTGTTTTGCTAGTGTATATTTTTGTTATCATCAATAATTTTATCAGCCTGTGCTTGGGTGATATACGCATTTTCCACCATTGTATTTAATACATGTTTTTGTCTTTGACTTACTAAATCTGGATTAACCGTTGGAGCATACACAGAAGGAGCATTAGGAACACCAGCAAGCATAGAAGCTTCATCTAAATTTAAATCTTTTGGTTCTTTTTGATAATATCCCATACTAGCATCATAAATTCCGTAGTAGCCATCTCCAAAATAAGCACTGTTAACATATAAAGCAAAAATTTCTTCTTTGGTAAATTTTTGTTCTAAATCATAAGCAGCAAATAATTCTCCTAATTTTCTAGTGGCAGTTTCTTCTTGTGTAAAGACTAAATTTTTTGCTACTTGCTGTGTAATGGTACTACCACCTTCTTGTAACTCACCAGTTCTAAGGTTTGTCCAAATGGCTCTAGCAATGCCAATAAAATCAACAGGCCCATGGTCATAATATCTTCTATCTTCAACAGAAATAACGGCATGGATATAGTCTTCTGATAATTCGCTAAAAGGAACATAGTGTTCATCATCTGTTATTTCTGCAGTTCTTGTTAATAAAGGTTTTTCATCTAGCGCCTTAGAATAACTAACAAAGCCGATAATACCACATATAATAACAGCAATTAAAATCAAAATAAACAAAATTAATAATAATTTTCTAAAAAATCTCATAGACACCTCTATATATTCTTTTTTTTCATTATATAGTAATATTTATGTTTTTACAAGAATAGAAAAGTTAAGATTTTATGAATTTTTTATAAAGTCTTTCTATTTACAAAAAGAAAAGACTATGATAAAATTTCCAATAGTATCATATAATTATATGATACTATATAGTAATACCTAAAAAGGGCAAAAGTTGAAAAATAATTACAATTTTGTCTGCATCAAATTTCATTTAAAACGTGGTACATACAATCGTATGCAACCTTGCCTTTTAAATCAAATTTTCTTTGCCAAAATTTAATTCTTTTCCAACTGGGGTTGTGCCTTTAGAAAGGGATGAGATTAAAATGATAAAATTTACAAAAATGCAAGGGCTAGGGAATGATTATGTCTATATAGATGCTATCCATCAAAATATAGAAAAAGAATCATCTCTAGCTCAATTTGTTAGTAATCGAAACTTTGGCATTGGGTCAGATGGACTGATTTTAATATGTAAAAGTGAGAGAGCAGACTTTAAAATGAAGATGTTTAATGCAGATGGTAGTGAAGCAGAAATGTGTGGAAATGGAATTCGTTGTGTAGGAAAATTTGTATATGATAAAGGACTTACCAATAAAACAGAAGTTACCATAGAAACATTAGCAGGGGTAAAAACATTGCAATTATATGTAGAAAATGGAAAGGTAAAAACTGTAAAGGTGGATATGGGAGAACCAATTCTTACACCAAAAGAAATACCAGTTATTTCAGCAGAAGAACCAGTAAAAAACTTAACATTACAAGCAAAAGATAAAGAATTTAAATTTACTTGTGTTTCAATGGGAAATCCACATGCTATCACAATCGTAAAAGATACAAAAGCATTTGAAGTAGATACTTATGGAAAGCTTTTAGAAGTGGATAAAGTATTCCCAAACAAAACAAATGTGGAATTTATAGAAATTGTAGATAAAAACCATATTAAAATGAGAGTTTGGGAAAGAGGTGCAGGAGAAACCTTAGCATGTGGTACAGGGGCGTGTGCTTCTGTTGTAGCATGTTGTTTAAATGGTTTGACACAAAATAACGTACAGGTAGAATTATTAGGTGGCATATTGGAAATTGAATGGAATAAAGAAGATAATCATGTATATATGACAGGACCAGCGGTAACGGTTTTCGAAGGAGAATTATTAGAAATGGTTAAAACAAATTAGCATAAAATTAACAAAGAAACGGAAAGTATATATACGTAGAAAAAAGGTTATAGGTGAAATCCTACAATAAAAACCTAAATATAAAGATAGAGGAAGGAAATTTATGAGTAAAATAAATGAAAATTTTTTAAATTTGCAAGATAGTTACTTATTTTCTACAATAGCAAAAAAAGTAGCAGAATATAGTAAAAAGAATCCAGAGAAGGAGATTATTAAACTAGGAATAGGAGATGTTACAAAACCAATTGTTCCAGCTTGTTTAGAAGCCATGCATAAGGCAGTTGATGAAATAGGAACACAAGAAGGATTTAAGGGATATGGACCAGAACAAGGATATGAATTTCTAAGAAAAGCGATTGTAGAACAT
The DNA here is from genome assembly GCA_944390535.1 of uncultured Clostridia bacterium. Lineage (GTDB taxonomy): Bacteria > Bacillota > Clostridia > TANB77 > CAG-508 > CAG-269. Next base: position 24,418 of record CALXQV010000036.1, read on the forward strand.
GATTATGAAGCAAGAGGTGTTCATATAGAATTAGATGAAGTGTTTGTATCTGATGGAGCAAAATGTGACTGTGGTAACATCGTGGATATATTTGCTAAAGATAATAAGGTAGCTATTACAGATCCTGTATATCCAGTTTATCTAGACACAAATGTGATGTCAGGAAGAAGTGGAAAATATCATGAAGAAAAGGGAATATATGAAAATATTGTGTATTTACCAGTAACAGCTGAAAATGATTTTAAACCAGCTTTACCAAAAGAAAAAGTGGATATGATTTACTTATGTTTTCCAAACAATCCAACAGGAACCGTATTAACAAAAGAGGACTTAAAAGTTTGGGTAGACTATGCAAAAGAAAACAATAGTATTATACTATATGATGCAGCTTATGAGGCATTTATAGAAGAAAAAGATATACCACACAGTATTTATGAAGTAGAAGGAGCAAAAGAGGTAGCAATTGAATTTAAGAGCTTTTCAAAAACAGCAGGTTTTACAGGTGTTAGATGTGCCTATGTAGTCATTCCAAAAACAGTAAAAGGATATACAAGCAATGGAGAGGAAATGGCATTAAATACACTTTGGAATAGAAGAACTTGTACAAAGTTTAATGGGGTATCTTATGTTGTGCAAAAAGCAGCAGAAGCGACCTATACGAAAGAAGGCAGAAAACAAATAGAAGAAAATCTTCAATATTATAAAGAAAATGCAAGAATTATCAAAAATGGATTAGAAGAGGCAGGATTTACAGTATATGGAGCTGTTAATTCACCTTACATATGGTTAAAAGTACCAAAAGGGATGACATCATGGGAATTTTTTGATAAATTATTAGAAGAGATAAACATAGTAGGAACACCAGGTAGTGGATTTGGACCTCATGGAGAAGGTTACTTTAGATTAACTGCTTTTGGAACAAAAGAAAATACAGTAAAAGCGGTGGAAAGAATAAAAAATTGGAATAGATAATAAAAGTAAACTGTAAATAGAAACAATCTATTTGCAGTTATTTTATTGAATAGGAAAAATTGCTTTTTCCTATTCAATAAAAAACAACATTGCACAGAAAAATTGCATAGCAATTTTTCGCGTCGACAAATCTTTACGCTTCTTTGAGAACTTAAATATATATAGTTAAATTAGAAAAGTAGAGAAAAGTTCTCGCGAAGCGAGATTTGTCCTTGTATATAAAAATGATAATATAAAAGTAACCAAAAAAAGGAAAATAAATATCTCATATTTTATGTTCAAAAGAAAAATATATAAATATAAAAAGAATGTATAATTCGTAAATAGGAAATAGAAAAGTGAACAAAAGTTTGAATACATATTGACTTTTTAAAATAGAATTTATATAATGTGAAAGAATAATATAAATAAAAAGGAGCAAAAAATGAAAGAAGAATTTTTAAATTTATTAAAAAAAGTAAATAGAGAAGGAATAGAAGAAATCATCAATTTTCTAGAAAAATCAGATTTTTTTAAAGCACCTGCAAGTACAAGATTTCATGGAGACCATGAAGGCGGTCTAGTAGAGCATAGTTTAAAGGTTTATGAGATATTGAAACATAAGGTAGAACATAATATTAAAGGAATTACTGTACCAGAAGAATCTATTATTATTATTGGATTATTACATGACATTTGTAAGACCAATTTTTATAAAGTAGATTATAGAAATGCAAAAAATGCATTAGGGGTATGGGAAAAAGTACCATACTATACAATAGAAGATACGATTCCATATGGGCATGGAGAAAAATCAGTTATGATGATTACAGAATACATGAAATTAACACCAGAAGAAAAGTATGCCATTCGTTGGCATATGGGTTATACAGAGCCAAAAGAATTATATAATGCCATAGGGGCTTCTTATACAAAATATCCAATAGCATTATTAACACATGAAGCAGATTTAGAAGCGACATATTTTTATGATACATAAAAAGTAGATATTAGAAATTTAGTAAATATAAAAAGGGAAAGGAATTAGGTATGTTAGCATATATAAAAGGAACATTAGAAATGAAAATGACAGAATATGTGGTAATTGATGTAGGAGGACTAGGTTACAAAGTATTCATGTCAGGAATTGGAATGGAAAAATTAGGAGAGGTAGGAAGTCAAGTAAAAGTACATACATATTATCGAGTGAGAGAAGATGATATCAGTATATATGGATTTAATACAAATGAAGAATTGAGAATGTTTGAATTATTAGTATCTGTTAGTGGTGTAGGAGCCAAAACAGCATTAGCTATGTTAGCTGTTTGTACACCATCTGAATTTGTATTAGCCATTGTCTCAGAAGATATCAATGTATTAACATCTATTCCAGGAATTGGACCAAAATCTGCTAAAAGAATTATTCTAGAGCTAAAAGACAAAATTAAGAAAGAGCAACAAATACAAGAATTAACAAATGCCTCAAAAACAAATAAAGAGGTAGTTGAAACAAATATAAAAGTAAAACAAATGATTGAAAATGATAATAAGGTGCAAGAAGCACTAGCAGCATTACAGGTTTTAGGATATAACAAAAAGGAAATTGAAAAAGCATTGATGAAAATAGATAAAACAAATTTAACCACAGAAGATTTAATAAAAAAAGGACTAACAATTTTAGCAAATTAAAAGTAACAATAATCAATTTTTATGAATACAACAAAAAAAGATAACAAGCAAAAAGAAATAAAAATATTGATAAAATAAATTTTGTTATCTTTCTAATTCTGGAGGGAAATATGAATAGTAACGAGCCATTAGCTTTTAGAGTAAGACCGAGAACTTTAGAAGAATATGTTGGGCAAGAACATGTTTTAGGAAAAGATAAAATATTATATCGAACGATTAAAGCAGATAGATTATCTAGTATTATTTTATTTGGACCACCTGGTTGTGGAAAAACCTCATTAGCAAGAGTGATTAGTGAAACAACCAAATATAAATTCTATAAAATAAATGCAGTTACTTCTGGTGTAGCAGATATTAAGAGGGTAGTAGAAGAAACCAAAAATTTTATGATAAATCCAGCAGGAAAAAGTATTTTGTTCATTGATGAGATACATAGATTTAATAAATTACAACAAGATGCATTATTACCATTTGTAGAAAATGGAACAGTTATTCTAATAGGAGCAACAACAGAAAATCCATACTTTGAGGTAAATAAAGCTTTAATTTCTAGGTCAATGGTGATAAAATTAGAGCCATTAACCATAGAAAATATTTTTACTATTTTAAAAAATGCCATTACTAGAAAAGACGGATTAGGAGAATATAATCTAAAAGTAGAAGATGAAACATTAAAAAAATTAGCTATCATTGCAAATGGTGATGTCAGAACAGCTTTAAATGGGTTAGAAGTTGCAGTATTAACGACAAGTATGAATGTAGATGGATATATTCATATTACAGATGAAATTATCCAAAATAGTGTGCAAGATAGAAAAGCGATATTTGATAAAAATGGAGAAGCACACTATGATAATATTAGTGCATTTATTAAATCTATGAGAGGTTCTGATCCTGATGCGGTTGTATTTTATTTAGCAAGAGCTTTAAATGGAGGAGAAGATCCTATGTTTTTAGCAAGAAGAATTGTTATTTGTGCTTCAGAAGACGTAGGGCTAGCAAATCCACAAGCACTTGTAGTTGCTAATAATGCTATGCAAGCTGTTCATATGGTAGGAATGCCAGAAGCAAGAATTATATTGTCAGAAGCAGCAATATATGTAGCCTTATCTAAAAAATCAAATGCAAGTTATTTAGCAATTAATCAGGCTTTAGAAGATGTAAAAAATAAAGAAACAGGGGAAGTACCAATGCATCTACGAAATGCACCAATTGAAGATATGAAAGATTTAGGATATAGTAATGGATATCTATATCCACATGATTTTCCAGGACACTATGTCGAACAACAATATTTACCAGATGAAATGTTAGGCACAAAATATTATATAAAAGATGAAAATATAAATTTATAAGAAAAAAATAGAACATTATATAAGAAAGATGACATTTTATAAAAAAATTGTCATCTTTATATTTTTTTGTATAAAATATACGATTATAAGAAAAAATAAATAGAAAATATATGCAAAAAAATAGGAGGATACAATGCACCAGTCTAATAAAAAAGAAGTGTATTCGAAAGAAAGCGAATGGAAAAATCAAGATGAACAATATAGATTTGAATTACAAAAATTTTTAGATATAGTAGAAAATGTAAAAGATGAAGAACTACGAAAAGAAATTATTTATCAAATGTTAAAATGTGATAAAAGAATTACTCAACTAGCAGAAAATATATTTGATAAATTAAAAAAAGATGAAAGATAAAGTATAAAAAAAACGAAATTGTAAAAAATAGAAAATATGAAAAATATAGTAAAAAAAATGATAATAGGGATACTGGCAGGATTTGTGAGTGGACTTTTTTCAACAGGTGGAGGAATGATTCTCGTACCAGCATTTATATATTTATTAAATATGGAAGATAGAAAAGCAAGAGGGACTTCTATATTTTGTATATTACCAATGGTGATGACAAGTGGATTTTTCTATTATAAAGGAAATTACATTAATTGGAATATTTCTATACTTTGTGCAATTGGCGGAATGATAGGAGGATATATAGGAGCAAAAGTCCTAAGAAAGATACCTGTGCAATATTTAAAAATAGCATTTACTATTTTTTTGGTATATGCTTCCTATAAAATGATTTTTAATTAAGAGGATGACATGGTAGAAATTTTAATAGGTATACTATCTGGAATTATTAGTGGAACAGGAATGGGAGGAGGAACAATCTTAATCTTTCTCCTTGTATATTTGATAGGAATAGAACAGCATATTGCACAAGCAACCAACTTAATTTTCTTTATCCCTACATCTATCATTGCTATTATAATTAATTGGAAACATAAAAATATTGCATTACAAAGTGCAGTTTTGATATCTGTATTTGGAATCCTAGGTGCTATTATTGGGGCCAATATATCTATTCATATCAATGTAAATATATTAAAAAAATGTTTTGGAATATTTTTAGCAGTAATTGCTATTCATGAAATATATACCATTATAAAATGGTATAAAAAACAAAAAACGCGAGATACTAATAAAAATGAAAATTAAAAAATATTAGAGAGGATGATGAATATGAAATTTGTAAAAGGTGTTGTAATAGGAGGATTATTAGTTACAGGAGCAGCAATGATGTATACAGAAATGGGAAAAAGTACAAAAAGAAAAATGATGAAAAAAGGAAGACAAATGGTTAGAAAAATGGGAATAGTATAAGGTTGTATCCATATATATAGATAATGTATATAAGATTAGATAAAACTAATTTAATGTATAAGATAAAAAGAAGATGCCCCAACAGCATCTTCTTTTAAAAGCTATTAAAATTAACAATCTGGTTTTTCTGGATAATCAGGTCTTTTATCTTCCTCTTTTTTGTGTTCACACTTTTCAGCTTCTAAAAAGCAATCACATTTTTCATGTTTTTCACCTTTTAGACATTTTCCTTCATGATGACATTTTGCACAAATTTTAATTTTTTTTGTGTCATTTACCCAAATTTGTAAAGCATATTGTTTTCCTGGACATAAAGGTCCAAAAACAAATTCACCTTCACAATCTGTAAAAGTATGGCCAATTGGTCTACGTTCTTCTTTACCACAATCATAAACGACTTCAACTAATTTTACAGCAGCATCTGCAACTGGCTCTTTGAAGCAATTTTTTACAACACCGTAAATAACATCTCTGTTATCTTCTGGTAAAGTGATGTCTAGATCAAATTGTTTCCCTCCTGATATTACACCATCAATATCTAAAATTTGACATGGTTTTTTATTATTTTCCATTATAAAATCACCCTTTCTAAACAACTTATGTTGTTTTATATATTATATGAGGAAATTTGTCGAAAGTGAAAAAATAAAATAAAAAAGTTTACAAGTAATTTTTTTGTGGTATAATGTAAAAGAATTAACATAGGAGGAAAAAACATGAGTAAAAAAACAAAAAAGAAGAAAGAAGAGAAAATTGCAGATTATGCTAACAATTTAATAAGAAGAATTGAAAAAAGAAAGAGAAGAGAACTTACACCAAAAGAAATGGAAGTAGCATTTAAAATAGCAGAAGAAAAAGTAGAAAAAAAGGAAAGAAGAAGACGAGCAATTTTAGGTATTTTAGCAGCAATAGGAATAGGAAGTAGAGCGGTTGCATTACTAAATTCAGCAGAAAAGGCTGAAGCACAACCAGAACAAATAGGACAAGAAACGGAAAATATTGACGAGAAAGATAATAAAGAGATAAAAACAGATAGAGAAAAATACCTAGAGGAGCTTAGAGAAAGTGTAGATACCGAAAACGGTATTAATGAGACAGAGGAAAATCTGGATAAGGTAATTGATGAAATTTTAGAAGAGTATAATGCGAACTTACCAGAAGAACAAAAAATCAAACAAGAAGATTTAGGCGTTATTAATCAAGCCAGTGGAAGCATAGGACAAATCACAAAAGATAGCTCTGGGAAATATGTAAAAGCACCTATAACAGCAGATGAATCAAAAGAGTATGTAGATGAAGAAGTAAAAGATGGGTATTATTTGGTAAATAATCATGGTAATGAAACAGTTGCAGGAATGATAAGAACAAAAGATGGTTATTATGAAATTCAAGTAGATTATGCAAGTATAACAGATGGTGATAATGGTAGAGATACATATACAAGAAATCCAGATACCTATGTAAATTTAGAAGAACTATTTAGTGAACAATTAGAAAGCGGAGAAATCAACTGGGAAACAATTGGAGAATCTTTTGAAGAGTATTATCAAGAAAGACTTCAAAATTTACAAAATACAAAAGAAGATGAAGGATTGGAACATTAGAAAGAAGAAAATAAAAATTAACAGAAGAGTATAAAATATCCACTCTTTGCAAACAATATGTGTAAAACATATTTGCAAGGAGTGGGATTTTTTTGAAAACAAATAAAATATTAAAAATCGAAGGGACAATATTAGATAAAAAACAACTAGAAAATCATTTACAAAAAGTTGCCTCAAACCATAATTTAATTAACAAACCTTCAAAACAAACATATCCAATTCCCCGATTAATAGAGAATTATGAAACCATAAAAATGGTGTATCAATTATTAAATGAACATGTAAAAATAGGAATTGTAACACATCCAGCAGGAGAATGGTTGTTAGACAATTTTTATATCATAGAAGAAACTGTAAAACAAATACAAAATGAGTTAACACTAAAAAAATATATGAATTTTCTAGGAATTGCGAATGGGAGATACAAAGGATTCGCTAGAATATATGTTTTGGCAGCAGAAATTATAGCCTACACAGATAACAAAATTGAAAAAGAAGACTTAGAAACCTATCTGATAAGTTATCAAGAAAAGAAAACGCTAAGTATGGAAGAAATTTGGAACATTGGTCAATTTTTGCAAATAGCGATTATTGAAAATATTCGAGAACTTTGTGAAAAAATATATAGTAGCCAAATACAAAAAATGAAAGCAGAAAACATTGTAAAAAAATTAATAGAAAATCCACGAAATCACAAAGAACAAAATATGTATCACATAAAAAATATAAAAAAAGATATGTTACATGATGTAAAATATCCATTTATAGAATATATGTCATATATACTAAAACGATATGGAAAAAAAGGATATGGCTATCTGAAAGTATTAGACGAGATTGTAGAAATGACAGGAACAACGGTACAAGAAGTTATTAAAAAAGAACATTTTGATGTGGCTGTAAAAAAAGTATCTATTGGAAATAGTATTACAAGTATAAAAACGATACAAAGAATTAACTTTTTAGAAGTCTTTGAAAATATAAATGGTGTAGAGGAAATTCTAAAGCAAGATCCAGCAGAAGTATATCCTAAAATGGATAACCAGACAAAGGAGTATTATAGAAACAGTATCAAAGAAATATCGAAAAAAACAAAAATATCAGAAATTTATATAGCTAAAAAGATTTTACAATTAGCAAAAGAAAACAGAGAGGATGGGAAAAAAGCACATATTGGCTATTACATGATAGATAAAGGAATTGAAAAAGTTTATCAAGAATTACAATGTAAAATACCAAAACATGTGCAACAAAAAACCAAACAAAAAATGTATATTGTTACCAATATCATCTTATCTATTGCACTATCTTTTGGTATTAGTAGTATTTTAAATGTATATATCCGAAATATAGGGATATATATATTCAGTTTTTTTATCATATTGATTCCTTCTTCAGAAATTGTAACACAAATTCTACAATATATATTAAGTAAAATCATAAAACCAAAATTGATTCCAAAAATTGACTTTTCTCAAGGAATTGACGAAAAGAATAGCTGTATGGTAGTTATTCCAACAATCTTAAAGAATAAAGAAAAAGTAAAAGAATTGATGCATAAATTAGAAGTTTATTATATTGCCAATCAATCAGAAAATCTATATTTTACCTTATTAGGTGACTGTTCAGAAAGTAGCATGAAAGAAGAAAAAACGGATAATGAAGTAATGGAAGCAGGCGTGAAATTAGTTGAAACATTAAATGAAAAATACGCTAAAGAAAATCATTTTCCTATATTTCATTTTATCTATCGAAAAAGAGAATGGAATGAAAAAGAAAATTGTTATTTAGGTTGGGAAAGAAAAAGAGGAATGCTTACACAATTTAATGAGTATTTGCTAGGAAATAATGGAAATGTATTTCGTGTCAATACCATAGAAGAATTGAAAGACTGTATGCCTCACATACAATATGTCATAACATTAGATGCAGATACAGACCTTATTTTAAATTCTGCTTTTGAATTAGTGGGAGCAATGGCACATATTTTAAATAAGCCAGTGCTTGATGAAGAGAAAAATATTGTCATAGAAGGCCATGGAATGATTCAACCAAGAATTGGAATTAATTTAGATATTTCTTATAAAACAATATTTACACAAATATTTGCAGGAGCAGGGGGAATCGATTCCTATACAAATGCGATTTCTGACTTATATCAAGATAATTTTGGAGAAGGCATTTTTACAGGAAAAGGAATTTATGATGTAAAAATATTCTCAAAAGTACTAAAAAATGCAATACCAGAAAATACAGTACTAAGTCATGACTTATTAGAAGGATGTTATCTACGCTGTGGTTTAGCAACAGATATTATGCTAATGGATGGATATCCAACCAAATATAATAGCTTTATGAACCGATTATCTAGATGGATAAGAGGAGATTGGCAAATTATTACCTGGTTAAAAAGTAAAGTTAACAGTCAAAAAGGAAAAATAGAAAATCCGTTAAATTGTCTTTCGCGATATAAAATCTTTGATAATTTAAGAAGAAGCTTAATTGAAATAATGGTTATCATTTCATTTATCCTTTTTGTTATACTTGGAAAAAGATATCATTTTGAAATATATCCATTTGTCATCATAGGTGTGATAGCAATTGTTATTTCTAATATATTGGAAATCTTTAATACGATGCTAGTAAAAAAAGAGGGGGAACATAAACAAAAGAAATTTTCTCCTAAAATATCAGGATATAAAGGGATAGGATTAAGAACTTTGATAACAATTGGTGTATTACCATATAAAGCATATATTTCATTTGTAGCCATTATAAAAACAATGTACAGGAAATGGATAAGTCATAAAAAATTACTAGAATGGATGACATCAGAAGAAGCTGAAAAACAAGCTAAAAACAATGTACTATCTTATATAAAACAAATGTGGTTTAATTGGCTTTCAGGAATTGTAACAATAGGATATGCCTTTATTAGTAAAGGATTAGGAGATTTTGTTATATGCATGATATTAGGAACTTTATGGACGATATCTTCATGGATTATGTGGTATATTAGTAGAGAGAAACAAGAAATAATGGCAATTCAAAAATTAGACAAAGCAGATATAGCATATCTTTTAGAAATAGGAGAAAAGACATGGGGATTTTTCAAAAAATATATTAGTAAAGAAAATCATTATCTAATACCAGATAATTATCAAGAAGATAGAAAACAAAAAATAGTACCAAGAACTTCTTCGACCAATATAGGGTTGTCCATTTTGGCTATTATTTCAAGTTATGATTTACAATATGAAAATTTATCAAATACAATAGATTTATTATATAAAGTATTAACCTCAGTAGAGAGTTTGGAAAAATGGAATGGTCACTTATATAATTGGTATGACATAAAAACCAAAGAACCATTAAAACCAAGGTATATATCCACAGTAGATAGTGGGAATTTTGTAGGGTACCTATATGTTACAAAAGCATTTTTAGAAGAAATACAAGAAGCATTAGATAAGGAAAAAGATAAAGAAATTTTACAACAAAAAGTAGAAGAAATGCTACCATTGGTTGAAAGAATGATAGAAAAGACAGATTTTACCTATTTATATAGTCAAGAACATCAAATCTTTTCAATAGGATATAATATTGAAGAAAATACACTAACTGATTCATATTATGACCTTTTAGCAACAGAAGCAAGACAAGCAAGTTTTGTAGCGATTGCGAAAAAGGATATTTCGTCAAAACATTGGAATCACTTAAGTAGAACATTAACAGTTTTAGGAAAATATAAAGGTTTAATTTCTTGGTCAGGAACAGCTTTTGAATATCTAATGCCCAATATGAACATTCCCAAATATAAAGGAAGTTTATTAGATGAATCTTGTAAATTTATGATGATGAGTCAAATGAAATACGCAGAAGAATTACATTTACCATTTGGTGTTTCAGAAGCAGCTTTTAATTTGAAAGATTTACAAGGGAATTATCAATATAAAGCATTTGGAATCCCATGGCTGGGATTAAAAAGAGGATTAGCAGATGAGATGGTAGTATCTTCTTATGGAAGTATGTTAGCAGTTACAGATATTCCAAAAGAAGTAGTCAAAAACTTAAGAAAGTTAGAGCAATACGGTATGTACCAGCAATATGGATTTTATGAGTCTTTAGATTTTACACCTGAAAGAGTAAGAAAGGGCAAAACAGCAGAAGTGGTTAAAACTTATATGGCACATCATCAAGGGTTGATTTTGTTATCGATTAATAATTTAATAAATCAATTAATTTTGCAAAAACGTTTTACAAAAAATCCAGAAATACAAGCAGTTACTATATTATTACAAGAGACAATGCCAGAAAAAGCAATTATTACCAAAGAGGATAAGGAAAAAGTAGAAAAACTAAAATATAAAGATTATGAAGATTATATTGTCAGAACATATACAAAAATAGATGAAAAACTTGTTAGAGGAAATATCATTTCTAATGAAAATTATATGATAGCAATAAATCAAAACGGAGAAGGGGTTAGTAAATATAAAAATATATACATTAATCATTTTAAACGTACAGATGATTATACACAAGGTATGATGTTTAATATAAAGAGCATTAAAAATAAACAGATTTTAAGTTCTAGTTATTCACAAAATAGGAAACATGAAAATCAATATCAAATTCGATTTATGCCAGATAAAACAGAACAAGAACTTATCAATGGAAATATCAAAGCAACAATAAAAGTAACAGTTGCATCAAACGAACCAGTAGAACTAAGGAGAATTATACTAGAAAATAGGGGATATGAAGAAGAAATTGTAGAACTAACAGGATATTTTGAGCCAATTTTAGCTCCAAAGGAACAATATTATGCACATCCAGCTTTTAATAATCTGTTTTTAGTATATGGATATGACGAAAAAAATGAAGCTTTACTAGTAAAAAGAAAGAAAAGAGGAAATGAAGAAAAAGAATTGTATTTGGCTACTACCCTACATGCAGGAAGAGAGGATAGAATTGGTGAATTAGAATACGAAATAGAAGAAGAAAAATTTATGGGAAGAGGAAATTTAAAAATTCCTAAAATGGTAAAAGATTCTCTACCATTTTCTAAAAAAGTAGGACTTGTAACAGAACCAATCATAGCAATGAAAAGAACAATCAAAATAAAGAAACAAGAAAAAGTGGTAATTGATTTTATCATATCTGTTGGAGAAGAAAAAGAACAAACCATTCAAAACTTAGAAAAATATACATCTTTTGAAAATGTAAAAAATGAATTTGATTTATCAAAAGCAAGAATAGAAGCAGAAACAAGATATTTAAATATAAAAGGAAAAGATATCGAGTTATATCAAAAGATATTAGCGTATATTGTATTTGACAATTCTATAAAAAGTGTAGAAAAAGAAAACATGAACCATAACCAAAATTATAAACAAAGTGATTTATGGAAATATGGAATATCAGGTGACTTACCAATTATTTTTGTAAAAATGAAACATGCAAATGATGCAGAAGGATTAAAAGAAGTATTAAAAGCATATGAGTATTTTAGAACAAAAAATGTAGAAACAGAAATTGTGATTGTTGATGGAGAAAAATATAGTTATGAAAATTATGTGAGAGAAGAAATTGACTCTATGATATTAAATCAGCATATGGGATATTTAAAAAATGTAAAAGGTGGTATTTTTGTATTAAATGAAGAAGAGATGGATGAAAAAGATATCACACTATTAGAATGTATATCGATTATCACGATCGATTGTGCGAAAGGAAACTTAGAAAATAACTTAAAAGAAATAGAAGAAACCTATTTAGAAAATTATAAAGAAATTAGTGAAGAAGAAAGTACAAGTATATTTGTTGAAGAAAACACAGAAGATATAGATATTTTAAAAAATACAGAAACTTTAAAATACTACAATGAGTATGGAGCTTTTTCAGAAGATGGAAAAGAATATTGGATATGTGTGAATACAGAAAAACGTTTACCTACTGTGTGGTCACATATCATGGCAAATGAAAAATTTGGAACAATTGTAACAGAAAACATGGGAGGATATAGTTGGTATAAGAATAGTCGATTAAATCGATTAACCAGTTGGAATAATCAGCCCAGTTTTGATATTCCATCAGAGGTTATTTATGTAAAAGATATGGATACAAAACAAGTTTGGTCTTTGGGATTAAATCCAATGCCAGATAATCGAAACTATAATATCATTTATGGATTTGGCTATTGCAAATATATTCATAGCAATTTAGGAGTAAAGCAAGAATTAGAAATGTTTGTACCAAGAGAAGATAGCTGTAAAATTGGGATTTTAAATTTAAGTAATAAAACACCAAATAAAAAACATCTTAAATTGTATTATTATATTAAACCAGTTATTGGAGAAGATGAATTAAAGACATCAGGAAATATTTATATTACATTTGATAGAAATAGTAATATGTTAACAGCCAATAATCTGTATACGAATGAAATAGATAATACCAAGCTATATATATCAACAAGTGAAAAAATTAAGAGTTACACAGGAGATAAAACATTCTTTTTCGGAAAAAATGGATTATCTAATCCAGAGGGAGTTAGAAAACTCAAATTAAATAACAGTAATGCAATTGGTAGAGATGCTTGTATTGTGTTAGAAATTGAAGTGGAAATCGAAAGTTTTTCGAATAAAGAAATTTCGTTTATTTTAGGAGCGGAAGAGACAAGTATTGACTGCAAAAATATGGCATATAAATATAGTAAATTGCAAAATTGTAAACAAGAATTAGAACGTGTAAAAAATTATTGGAAAGAACTTTTAGGAAGGCTTCAAATATATACACCATTGGAATCAACGAATATCTTATTAAACGGATGGTGTATTTATCAAACATTAGAAAGTAGATTACTAGGAAGAAGTGGATACTATCAATCTGGTGGTGCGTTTGGATTCAGAGACCAATTACAAGATACCATTGCGTTAAAATATATTTCACCAGAATTTTTGAAACAGCAAATAGTAAAACATAGTGAGCATCAATTTGAAGAAGGGGATGCAGAACATTGGTGGCATGAAGAAAATGGTAGAGGAATTCGAACTAGATTTTCAGATGATTTATTATGGCTACCATATCTTGTATTAAAATATATTCATTTTACAGGAGATACTAGTATTTTAGATATAGAAACACCTTATCTAAAAGGAGAAATTTTAGAAGAAGGTATAGACGAAAGATATGACCAATATATACAAAGTGAAACAAAGGAAAGTATTTATTTACATTGTGTAAGAGCAATAGAAAAAAGCTTTCAGTTTGGAGAAAATGGTTTGCCTAAAATTGGTAGTGGAGATTGGAATGATGGATTTAGTACAGTAGGAAATAAAGGAAGAGGAGAAAGCGTATGGTTAGGTTTTTTTCTATATACCATTTTAGATGAATTTATTCCTATTTGTGAAATTAAAAAACAAGAAAATAATCATATTATGGTAGAAGAGGAACGAATTCAGCAATATACAGAAATAAAACAACAATTAAAAAAAGCATTAAATACAAATGGATGGGATGGCAGATGGTACAAAAGGGCTTTTATGGATGATGGAAATGTGTTAGGTAGTATGGAAAATGATGAATGTAGAATTGATAGTATTGCACAAAGTTGGAGTATATTATCAAAAGCAGGAGATAATGACAAAAAATATATTTCTATGGAAAGCCTAGAAAATCATTTAGTAGATAAAGAAAATGGTATCATAAAACTATTAGATCCACCATTTGAAAAAGGGCATTTAGAACCAGGATATATTAAAGCGTATTTGCCAGGTGTTAGAGAAAATGGAGGACAATATACACATGCAAGTTGCTGGGCAATTATTGCAGAAGCTTTATTAGGATTTGGTGATAAGTCTTTAGAATTTTATAGAATGATAAATCCAATTGAACATGCTAGAACAAAAGATGCTAGTAGTAAATATAAGGTAGAACCGTATGTAATTGCAGCAGATATTTATGGAGCTGGAAACTTAGCGGGAAGAGGTGGATGGACTTGGTATACTGGTTCAAGTAGTTGGTATTATATTGCAGGTATAGAATATATATTGGGCTTAACGATTGAAAATGAGTATTTGACAATTCAACCATGTATTCCAAAAGATTGGAAAGAATATGTAATGAGATATAAATGGAAAGATAGTATTTATAATATAAAAGTTATAAATAGAAATCAAAAGAATACAGGAGTAGAAAAGGTAGTATTAAATGGGGAAGAAGTTGAAAATAAGATAAAACTAGACGGAAGCAATCAAGTATATTATATAGAAGTATATATGTAAAATTTAAATAGAAGTAGTCTAGAAAAATTGAATATAAAACCAAACAGGGCACCTTCGCAGGTGCCTTTGCTTGGTATTCAAGCTACGGAAGAGAATAGATACTCACCCGTACTTGAATATATAGACAGATTTTTATGTCCATAAGGAAGGCTGGTATACCCGATTTTATCCAGGTATTTTCTTCCTAAGAAATCTTCGATTCCAAAGATCCCTTCCTCGTCTTCCGCCAAGGACTTTGCGACCCTGTCAGGAAGTTCCAGCGTAATTGTTTTAGTTGTGTCAATTATTAATTTAGCCATTTAAAAAACCTCCTTTTTTGTATCCTCCTGTGGAAGCGAGGACTGCTACAAGCTAACTAATTATATTATAGCACACTTCACATAAAAAGTAAAGTTTTTGGTTATGCACGAGTTGTTTTACTATATACCAGTATAAATTAGTAAATCTTAATAGGCACATAAAATATGATTTTCTTTAGTAATTATAGGAAAACATAGTATGCTATAAAGGCAATCAAAATAAAAAATGATATACTAAAAAAAGTCACAAAAAAATAAATCCTTCATATATATAATAATAAAATCGATAAAGGGAGGATTATATTTATGGCAAAAATATTAGTGTTTAACAATGACACAGATAGAATGGAGACCTATTATAGAAATGAAGCTGACCCAATGCCATATAATACAAATGGAACATTAAGAGTAAGAGAATTTAGAGGTTCAAGCAAAAGTAATATATTATGGACAACAAAAAGAACAATGCAAAGCTGGAATAGCCAAAGATATATATTTGGCGGACCAATACCAGTAGGATTTGCTTTTAAAAGGCCATGGGAAGGAGGACATGGAAATCAAAGTCATGACTTGATATATACAGTTGAACATATAAAAAATTATAATAGGAGATAAATAAAATTTGTGTTTTTAGAGATAAGATATAATTAATAAAGTGCTAGAAATAGTGCTTTTATTTTTTATAATTTTTACGTATAAGCACTTGCAAAATAAACAAATGTTTGATATAATATTGCAAATAATAAATCGGAGATGATAATAATGAGCAATTTACAAGCAGAAGAATACAAAAGTTTTGAAGAAATAAAAAGAACTAAAGAAGATGGAACAGAATATTGGAGTGCAAGAGAGTTAAGTGAAGTTTTGGAATACAAGCAATGGAGAAATTTTGCAAAAGTAATAGATAGAGCAAAATTAGCTTGTCAGAATAGCGGAAGAATGATTGATGACGATTTTGCTGAGGTCAGCAAAATCGTTGAAGCAGGAGCAACACAGAAAAAAGTACTTGATTATGAACTATCAAGGTATGCTTGTTATTTAATAGTACAAAATGGAGATCCAAGGAAAGAAGTTATTGCTCTAGGTCAAACATATTTTGCAATTCAAACACGAAGGCAAGAAGTAGCAGATTATTTTAATCAATTAGATGAAGACAATAAAAGATTAGTAATTCGTGGAGATATAAAGCAATGGAATCAAATGTTATTGGAAGTTGCACATAATGCTGGAGTAATAACTAATCAAGAATATGCAGAATTTCAAAAT